>NZ_JBYVYK010000009.1:0-119171 GCF_058148405.1 Mycobacterium sp. DHQP2018-32-09
CGCGCCGGCGGCCCCTGCCGCACCCGCCAAGCCCGTCGCGCCGGCGGAGCCCTCGGCTCCGGCCGCGTCGGTGGAGCCCGTCGCACCCGCGAAACCACCGGCAGCACCGGCAGCGCCGGCGCAGCCGGCCGAACCCGCCACACCGGCAGAACCCGTCACTCCGGCCAAACCGGCCAAGCCGGCCGAACCCGCCACACCGGCCCAGCCGTCGAATGCGGCCCCGGCGCCTGCGGCGCCGTCCACCACGTCGACCAATACGCCGTCCAACACG
Source organism: Mycobacterium sp. DHQP2018-32-09 (assembly GCF_058148405.1). Lineage (NCBI taxonomy): Bacteria > Bacillati > Actinomycetota > Actinomycetes > Mycobacteriales > Mycobacteriaceae > Mycobacterium > Mycobacterium sp. DHQP2018-32-09. Next base: position 272 of record NZ_JBYVYK010000009.1, read on the forward strand.
TCGACCAACACGACGGCGACGAAGGCGACCCAGGCCCCGTCGAGTGCGGCCCCGGCGACCCCTGCTACGCCGGCTCCGACGAGCGCAGCACCGACCCCGTCGGCCCCCGCGACGTCAGGCCCGGCGTCGACGCCCGCGGCGCCCTCCGACGCCGCGACGCCCTCCGTGACGCCACTGCCCACGACCGTCACGTTCCCCGAGTCGTCGCCCGACGCCAACCGCGCACCGGGCGCGCCTAACCCCACGCCCGGCAGCGCCGAGCCCGGACGCCCTGGCGGCGAGACGACCCCGTCGGCTGCCGACCCGTCGGACGGCGAGTCGTCGGCCAAGCCCGAACCCACCACGCCCGGCGGTCGGTCGTCGGAACCCACCGCGTCGTCGGACGTCTCACCGGCCGCCCGCGCCATCGAGACCGTCGAACCCCAGACCCTGCAGGCACCGGTGCAGGACGTGCAGATCGCGAAGACCGCGAAGGTGGTGGAACTGCCCGACCCGGCGCCCGCGCCCGTCGCCGACGTCAAGGCCCTCGCCGACGCCATCCAGCTGCCGAAGCTCGACGCCCCCGCACCGCGCCTGGCCGCGGCGTGGCAGCGCGACGTGCGGCAGTGGAGCCCCGACTGGATCGCCTACGACGAGTACTACCGGCCCGTGCTGGCCAACCCGTACCGGGACCCGGTGCGCATCGTCTACGAGTACCAGAACGCCCCGCGCATCGTGGACATCCCGCCGCTGTCACGCATCGTGCTGCAGGTCGCCGAGTACGCGGCCTACAGCTTCACCGCCGTCGTCATGAACGCCGTCAACACCGCGGTCTCGACCACCGTCAACACGGCCGTGAACCTCGCCGTGGGCACGTTCTTCGGCGGAGGCTTCCTGCCGGGCATCGGCCTGCCGATCCCGCTGCCCCCGCCGCCGCTGCTCAGCTACGCCAACGTGCCGGTGTTCGTGAACTACGCGCAGCAGCAGTACGAACCCTTCCGCGTGCAGCGCATCGTCGACATGGGACCCGACACCCGGTGGGGCGAGAACAAGGTGCTGCTCGACGGGGTCACCCCGGCGTGGGGCGAGTGGACCCAAACCCCGGCGGGCGAACGGCAATTCGAGGTGCACCGCACGCAGCAGTTCCCGGGACTGGATGCGCCCAGCCAGGCGCCGCTGCCTGGTGACTACAAGTTGCGGCTCCTCTCGGAACAGACACCCGCGGGTGGCATGAACCGCAGGGACGTCTACCTGATGGCGGCGGCCGGACTGTGCGCGGCACTCAGCGTCGGTGCCGTCTGCTGGGCCATGGCCCTGGGACGCCGCCGCGGCGCATGAGGTCGACGGTCGCGGTGGTGGGTGTCCTGATGGCCGCCGCCACGACCGTGCAGTGCTCGTCGCCGGACACGTCGACGGCACCCGCACCGCCGGCGGCGACGACCCCGGCCGCCCCGGCCGTGCGGCCGAATCCCGGGGCATCGCCGGAGTTCGCCACCACGGTCACCGCACCGCCCGACGTGCCCACGCCGGCGACGGTGTTCCCGGTCACCGCGGCCGAGTTGGGTGCCACGTGGCGGCCGGGTTGCCCCGTCGCGCCCGAGGACCTGCGGCGGGTGAGCCTGGACTACGTGGGGTTCGACGGCACGACCCATCGCGGGGACCTGGTGGTCCACCGAGACCGGGTGGATGCGGTGATCGACGTGTTCGGCGAGTTGTACCGCCTGCGGTTCCCGATCGAGCGAATGCAGACCGTCGACCACTATCCCGGCGCGCAGGACGAGCTGTCGATGCGCGACGACAACACGTCGGCGTTCAACTGTCGCGACCTACCGAACGGCGGTTTCTCGCAGCACGCCATGGGCCGGGCGGTGGACGTGAACCCGCTGCGCAACCCCTACCTGAGTGGTTCCGGCGACCTGCAGCCCGCCACCGCGGGCGAATGGCTCGACCGCAGCCGCTCCGACCCCGGCCTGCTGCACGACGGCGACCCGTACGTCACCGCGTTCACCGCACGCGGGTGGACCTGGGGCGGCCATTGGCGAGACCCCAAGGACTATCAGCACTTCGAGATGCCATGACTCGCCGACGGGAGCACCGTCGTGCTCCCGTCGACGAGCAGCTGCCTAGCGGGCGACGGGCCAGTCCCACACGGACATGTCGCCGCGCGGGTAGTTCATGCACACGTCGGTCGCCTTGGCGACCACGCCCTTGTTGTTGAAGAACACCTTCGCCCAGTTGCCCCAGCGGGTGGCCACCTGCTCGTAGTAGACGTTGGTGGCGGTGTCCTCGGAGTACTGGCGACGAGCCGCGGCATCCAGCGAGTAGAACCAATGGATGCGATCCTCGGCCATCTGCTGGACGTCGGCGGGCCGGTTGCTCTTGTCGATCATGTAGCGCTCGAAGTACACCGGGCTGGTGTCGCGCGCGGCCGCCAGGTACTGCTCGGCGTCGCACTGCGTCTCGATCTGCCGCTTCGGGATGGGGAAGTCGTCGGTGGCGTCCGCCGCCGCCGGACCGGCGAACGTGGTCGCCGCGACGCCGCAGGCGGCCACGATCATGCCGCCACGAAGTGCCCACTGGTGCATGTTCTTCATCTTGCTCCTCCTCGTCACGCGGTGTGCGCCGGTTCCGGATCTTTGGGGGGCGGTGTCGGCCACTTCGCCGGCAACGGTCGGTTGCGCACGTTGGTGGGCCACCAGAACCACTTGCCCATCAACGCGGCGATCGACGGCGTCATGAACGAGCGCACCACCAGGGTGTCGAACAACAGGCCGAGGCCGATGGTGGTACCCACCTGACCGATCACCGTCAACTCGCTCACCGCCATCGACATCATGGTGAAGGCGAACACCAGGCCGGCCGACGTCACGACCGTGCCGGTACCGCCCATCGACCGGATGATGCCGGTCTTGAGCCCCGCGTGGATCTCTTCCTTGAACCGGGACACCAGCAGCAGGTTGTAGTCCGCACCCACGGCCAGGAGGATGATCACCGACATCGCCAACACCATCCAGTGCAGTTCGATGCCCAGGATGTGCTGCCAGATCAACACCGACAGGCCGAACGACGCCCCGAGCGACAGCACGACGGTGCCGACGATCACCGCCGACGCCACGACGCTGCGCGTCAGGATCAGCATGATGATGAAGATCAGCGCGAGCGCCGAGATCCCGGCGATCATCAGGTCGTAGACGTTGCCGTCCTTCATGTCCTTGTACGTCGCCGCGGTACCCGCCAGGTAGATCGTCGACCCCTCCAGCGGCGTGCCCTTGATGGCTTCCTTCGCCGCGTTCTTGATCGCGTCGATGCGGGCGATGCCGTCGGGGCTCATCGGATCGCCCTCGTGGCTGATGATGAACCGCGCCGACTTGCCGTCGGGGGAGATGAAGTTCTTCATGCCCCGCTTGAAGTCCTCGTTGTCGAAGATCTCCGGCGGCAGGTAGAAGGAGTCGTCGTTCATCGAGGCGTCGAACGCCTCACCCATCGCCGAGGAGTTCTCCTGCGCGGCGTCCATCTGGTCCTGCATGCCCTTCTGCGTGGCATACATCGTCAGCATCATGGTCCGCATGGTCTTCATGGTCGAGATCATCTCGGGCATGAGCGCGACCATCTGCGGCATCAAGGTGTCCAGCCGCTCCATCAGCGGCAGCAGCTGCTGGATGTCGTCGGTCATGGTGTTGATGCCGTCGAGGGTGTCGAAGACCGACCGGATGGCCCAGCACACCGGGATGTCGTAGCAGTGCGGTTCCCAGTAGAAGTAGTTTCGGATGGGCCGGAAGAAATCGTCGAAATTGGCGATGTTGTCGCGCAATTCGGCGATGTCGATGGTCATGTCCTTCATCTTGGCGACCATCTCGTGGGTGGTGTCGGCCATCTGCTTGGTCAGGCTCGACATCTTCTCCATGGTGTTGACCGTCTTGGTCATCTCGTCGGCCTGATCGAGCATGTCCGACATCCGGTCCTGCAGGTACTTCTGGTTCATCGTCTGCGTCGTGCCCTGCATGGAGATCAGGAACGGGATCGACGTGTGCTCGATGGGCTTGCCCTCGGGCCGCGTGATGGTCTGCACGCGCGCGATGCCCTCGGTGCGGAAGATGGCCTTGGCGATCTTGTCGATGACGAGGAAGTCGGCCGAGTTGCGCAGGTCGTGGTCACTTTGGACCATCAGCAGCTCGGGGTTCATCCGGGCCTGGTCGAAGTGCCGGTCGGCGACCGCGTAGCCCTCGTTGGCGGGCAGGTCCTGCGGGAGGTAGTTGCGGTCGTTGTAACTGGTCTGGTAGCCCGGCAGCGTCAGCAGACCCACCAGGGACAGCGCGATGGTGGCGACCAGGATCGGCCCCGGCCAGCGGACCACGGCTGCGGCGATCCGCCGCCAGCCGCGCGTGCGCAACGTGCGCTTGGGTTCGAGGATCTTGCCGAAGCGGGTGGCGACGGAGATGATGGCCGACCCCATCGACAGGGCGGCGACGACGCACACCACCATGCCGAGTGCCAGCGGGACGCCGAGGGTCTGGAAGTAGGGCAGCCGCGTGAACGACAGGCAGGCGGTGGCGCCGGCGATCGTCAGACCCGAGCCCAGCACCACGTGCGCGGTGCCGCGGAACATCGTGTAGTACGCCTGCTCCTTGCTCTCGCCCATGCTTCGGGCTTCCTGATATCGCCCGATGAGGAAGATCGCGTAGTCCGTCGACGCTGCGATGGCCAGCGTCACCAGCAGGTTGGTGGCGAAGGTCGACAAGCCGATGATGTCGTGCCAGCCGAGGAAGGCGATGATGCCGCGTGACGCCGTCAGCGACAGCACCACCATGACCAGCACCAGCAGCACCGACACGATGGAGCGGTACACCAGCAGCAGCATCACGATGATGACCGTGAAGGTGGCCGCCTCGATCAGCCGCAGGCTGCGGTCGGCGGCGATCTGCTGATCGGCCATGAGCGCGGCCGGACCGGTGACGAACGCCTTGACACCCGGCGGCGCAGGCACGCTCTCGACGATGTTCTGGACGGCCTCGATCGACTCGTTGGCCAGCGATTCGCCCTGGTTGCCCGCGGTCTTGACCTGCACGTAGGCGGCCTTGCCGTCCGAGCTCTGGGCGCCGGCGGCGGTCAGCGGGTCGCTCCAGAAGTCCTGCAGCGACTGAACGTGCTTGGGGTCGGCGCGCAGCTTCTCGATGATCTGGTCGTAGTAGTCGTGCGCCGCCTGGCCGAGGGGCTGCTCGCCCTCGAGCACGATCATCACCGAGCTGTCGGAGTCACCCTCCTGAAAGGCCTTGCCGGTGGCCTTCATCGAGATCATCGACGGCGCGTCCTGCGGGCTCATCGAGACCGCGCGCGCCTTGCCGACATCCTCCAGCTGCGGCACCGACACGTTGAAGAACGCGATCAGTGCGATGCCGACGAACAGAACCGGGACCGCGAACGTCCGCAGGAACCGGGGGATGAACGGCTTGGGGAAGTCCGGCTCGGGCTGGGCGCCGAACGCGTCGGTGGTCGCGTCCGAGGTCGGGGAACTCATGCAGACTTCACCAAGCAGAAGGTCTGGGCGTTCACGCCGGTGGACGTCCTCTCGTCTTTGACCTCGTCGTCGACGGTCACGCGGCACGTGATCGAACTACCGTCACCCTGGGCGACGATGTTCGGCTGTGCGGCGGGGGCGGTGGTGCTCAGCGTCAGGCTCCACGGCAGCATGGCGCCGTCGATGCGCTGCGGCTTGGCGTCGAGGTCCAGGTAGTTGATGTCCGCGTAGGCGCCGGGCTCACCGAAGATCTCGTACTTGACGATCTTCGGGTCGAACGGCTCGGGATCGTCGGCGAATTGCACGGGCGTCACCGTGATGCCGTCGGCGCCGAAGAAGGTGCGCACCCGGTGCACCGTGAACCCCGCGACGGCGACCACGATGGCGATCAGGATGGGAATCCATGCCTTCTTCAGCAGGCCCGTCACCGTTCCACCTTTTCCGTCTCGTCGCCGTTCCACACGCGACTGCATGGTTCTGCATTGTCGCGGATGCCATCGATTAGCTAATGTAACCGAGAGCTTAGCTTGCTTAAGTTACTCGTGGCGACCACCACTCCCGCCGCTGTCCTGTGACACGGGCCACCGCCCGTGGGCGGCGATGAGCTGGGGTTGCGACCAAAGTCAATCACGTCGGCCGTCGGATGGGGAAAAGTCCACACATGCGTACACACGGAATCCGCTGGATGAGAGCAGTGACCTTCGCGACGCTCGGCGCCGCGGCCCTGGGCTTCGCCGCACCGGCGCACGCCGACCCGGACTCGGACTTCGCCAACGAACTGCACTCATACGGCATCTACGGGCAGAAGGACTACAACGCCTGGCTCGGGAAGATCGTCTGCAAGCGGATGCGCACCGGGCTCGACGGTGACGCCACCGCCGCGGCCCGCTTCCTGAAGATCAACCTGCACAAGGACAGCACCGAACAGCAGGTCTACGACTTCCTGGGCGCATCGATCCGCTACTATTGCCCCGACCAGCAGGTGGTCCTCGACCGCCTGGCGGGCGTGCCCGCTCCCGCGCCGGCGCCTGCGGGCGCGCCGCTGCCCGCCGAGGGCTGACCCCACCAGCGATCGACCCCGCCTCGACGCGTCGTAGGCGGGGTCGACCACTCGGTGCTATCGGCGCACCGTCACCGGGCCGACGTTCCAGATGTCGTCGCAGTATTCGGCGATGGCGCGGTCGGAGGAGAACGTGCCGCTGCGCGCGGTGTTGAGGATGGACATCCGAGTCCACGTCGCCGTGTCGCGCCAGGCCGCGCCGACACGGTCCTGGCAGTCCACGTAGGCGCGGTAGTCGGCGCACACCAGGAACGGGTCGTCGTACCGGAGATCGTCGACGAGCGGGCGGAACACCTCGGCGTCGCCACCCGAGAAGCGGCCGCCGGCGATCGCGTCGAGCGCCGCGCCCAACTCCGGATCGGCCGCGATGACGTCGGCGGGCCGGTAACCGTCCTGCAGCAGCCGCTGCACCTCGGTCACCGTCAGACCGAACAGGAAGAAGTTCTCGGCACCGGCCTGCTCGCGCATTTCGACGTTCGCGCCGTCGAGCGTGCCGATGGTCAACGCCCCATTCATCATGAACTTCATGTTGCCCGTGCCCGACGCCTCCTTGCCCGCCGTCGAGATCTGCTCGCTCAGGTCGGCGGCCGGATAGATCAGGTGGGCGTTCTGGACGTTGAAGTTCGGCACGAATGCCACCTTCAGGAACCGGTTGACGTCCGGATCGTGGTTGACGGTCTGGCCCACGGCGTTGATGAGCTTGATGATGCGCTTGGCCATGAAGTACCCCGGCGCGGCCTTGCCGCCGAACACCAGGGCCCGCGGCGCGATCTCCAAGCCCGGGTTGGCCTTCAGTCGGAGGTACTGCGTGACGACGTGGAGCACGTTGAGATGCTGCCGCTTGTACTCGTGGATGCGCTTGACCTGCACGTCGAACATCCAGTCGGGATCCAGGTCCACCCCGGTCTCGGTGCGGACGAAGTCGGCAAGGCGAGCCTTGTTCGCGTGCTTGACCGCTCGCCACCGAGCGCCGAACTCCGCGTCGTCGGCGAGCGGCTCGAGGCCCCGCAGCCGGTCCAGGTGGGTCAACCAGCCGTCACCGATGGTGCGGTCCAGCAGGCCGCGCAGACCCGGATTGGACAGCGCCACGAACCGTCGCGGTGTCACGCCGTTGGTCTTGTTGGAGAACCGCTCTGGCCACATCTCGTAGAAGTCCTTGAGCACGCTGGTCTTCAGCAGCTCCGAATGCAGCGCGGCGACGCCGTTGACGGCATGGCTGCCGACGGTGGCGAGATGCGCCATGCGCACGCTCTTGCCGCCGTCCTCGCCGATGAGCGACATCCGGCGCAGCCGGTCCTCGTCGCCCGGGAACGCCGCGCGCACCTGGTCGAGGAAGCGTCGGTTGATCTCGTAGACGATCTCCAGGTGCCGCGGCAGGCACTCGCCGAACATGCCCAGCGGCCACGTCTCCAACGCCTCGGGAAGCAGCGTGTGGTTGGTGTAGCCGAAGGTCGCGACCGTGATCGCCCACGCCTCGTCCCAGCCCATTCGCCGCTCGTCGAGCAGCAGCCGCATCAGCTCGGCGACGCCGATCGACGGGTGCGTGTCGTTGAGCTGGATGGCGAAGCGGCTGGGCAACTCTCGAACCGAGACGTCGGCGAGGTCGTCGACGATGTGCAACACGTGCTGCAGCGAGCACGACACGAAGAAGTACTGCTGCAGCAGACGCAGCCGCTTGCCCGCCTCGGGCTCGTCGTTGGGATACAGCACCTTGGTGACGGTCTCGGAGGTGACCTCGTCCTCCACGGCCCGGTAGTAGTCGCCGATGTTGAACGCGTCCAGCGCGAACGATTCCACCGCCTGCGCACTCCACAGCGTCAGCACGTTGCAGGTGTGCACGCCGTAGCCCTGGATGGGCGTGTCGTAGGCGACGCCCTTGATCACCCGGCCGGGCACCCAGCGCACCCGGTCGGCGCCGTCGTCGTCGACGTAGTGCTGGGCGAACCCGCCCCAGTTCACCCGGTAGCTCACGTCGGGCTTGGCGATCTCCCACGGGTTGCCGTTGCGCAGCCAGTTGTCGGTCTTCTCGACCTGCCACCCGTCCCGGATCTCCTGGTCGAAGATGCCGTACTCGTAGCGGATGCCGTACCCGATGGCCGGCCGCTCCAGCGTGGCCAGCGAGTCGAGATAGCAGGCGGCCAACCGGCCGAGGCCGCCGTTGCCGAGACCCGGTTCCTCCTCGCACGCCAGCACCTCGTCGAGATCCTGGCCCAGCTCGGTGAGCGCCTCGCGCACCGGCTCCTCGATGCCCAGGTTGATCAGGTTGCTGCCGAGCTGCGGGCCCATGAGGAACTCCGCCGACAGGTAGCACGTCACCTTGCGGCCGAGATCGAGCGACGTCTGCGTCGACGCGACGCGGTTGTCCTGCATGCGGTCCCGCACCGCCAGCGCCGTCGCGCGATAGAAGTGCTCGGGCCGCAGCGCGGCGGCCGGCCGCCCCACCGAGTACCTCAGGTGGTCGACGATGCCGCGCTTGAGCGCATCCGCCGACAGCCCGGTACGGCTCGGCTCGCGGGGAACGGTCTGGGCATCGATCGGCACGACGTCGGTCACGCGTGTCAGTGTGGCATCCGGGGGTGAACGCGACCTGGACGTCGAGTGTCACCATCTCGGCACCACCGGTGCCCCGCACTGCGATACTGCTGGGCATGACGATGCTGCGCGCCCTCACCGTGCTCGCCATCGGTGCGACGGCGGCCTCGGCGCTCACCCTCGCGCCCCCCGCCGCCGCCGACCAGGTGATCCAGGGCGTCTACGCCTACCAACAGGGTGACCTCGCCATGGAGTGGACCGTCACCCCCAGCTGCGTGCCGACCGTCGGCGACCTCCGCGAACCCTTGCAGTTGCCGGTGGCGTGCCGCCTGCACGTGACGCCGTCCTCGGACAAGATCGCCGGCGGCGACGCGCGGCTGACCAGCGGGCTCTGGCAGTACACCACCGGCCGCAAGGATGCGGTGACCTGCCCCGACGGCGAGGGCACGGCGACGGCGACCGAGACCATCGAGTTCGACGATCGCACGCTCACCGGCACCCGCATGGTGTCCTGGCCCGACGCCTGCGACGGCGCACTGGCCGCCGATCTGGTGAAGTATCCGTTCACGCTGAGCTACGTCAGACCGTTGGCCTCGCCCGTCGACCTGACCCCGCTCATCTGCGAGCCCGGCGGCCTCAGGAGATGTTTCTGAGTTCGGACGTCCGGCTGCACCGGTACGAACGCCGTGCCGAATGGCCCCTGGCCATCGTCGCGTTGCTGTTCCTCGCCGACTTCTCGGTGCGCGTGCTGGCACAACCCCAGGGCATCGCCCACCGCGTCGTCGACGCCGTCTTCTTCGCGACCTACGGCGTGTTCGTCGTCGACTACGCGATCCGGTTCTTCCTCGCCGAGCGGCGACTGCGGTGGTTCGTCCGGCATCTGCTGGACTTCGCGATCATCGCGCTGCCCGCTCTGCGGCCGCTGCGACTGCTGAGCCTGGCGGTCGTCGTCGAGGTGCTGCAACGCGCCATCGGCCACACCATCCGCGGCCGCGTCGCCGTCTACGCGGCGTGCGGCGCCGTCGTGATCGTCTACGGCGCGGCCCTGGCGATGCTCGACGCCGAACGCAACGCCCCCGGCACGCACATCCACGACTTCGGCGACGCACTGTGGTGGTCGGTGGTCACGGTGACCACCGTCGGGTACGGCGACATGGTCCCAGTAACGGTCGAGGGCCGACTGGTCGCGCTCGCGGTCATGGTCGCCGGCGTCAGCCTCCTCGGTGTCGTGACCGCGACGCTGGCGTCGTGGATCGTCGAGCGCGTGGCCGAGGAGGACACCGCCGCCCAGGCCGCGACCGTCGACCACATCGAGGCCCTGCGCGACGAGATTCGTCAACTGCGAGAGGCATTGCCGCCCGCTGCCTATCGTGAGGATCGGGTTCCGAACGAAGGGGTGTAGGACAGGCCGGTGAGCGAACGCATGGTCAAGCGGGTGGTGGTCTGGGGCACGGGCTTCGTGGGCAAGATGGTGATCGCCGAGATCGTCGACCACCCGCTGTTCGAGCTGGTGGGCGTCGGTGTCAGCAATCCGGCCAAGGTGGGCCGCGACGTCGGCGAGATCTGCGGGCTGGGGCGCACCCTCGGGCTACAGGCCACCGACGACGTCGACGCGCTGATCGCGCTGCGGCCCGACGCGCTGGTGCACTACGGCCCGACGGCGGCGCAGGCCGACGACAACCTGACCCTCATCACACGGTTCCTGCGTGCCGGCATCGACGTCTGTTCCACCGCCATGACGCCCTGGGTCTGGCCCGCCATGAAACTCAACCCGCCCAACTGGATCGAGCCCGTGACGCAGGCCTGCGAGCAGGGTGGGGCGTCGTGCTTCACCACCGGCATCGATCCCGGATTCGCCAACGACCTGTTCCCGATGACCCTGATGGGCCTGTGCGGCGAGGTGCGCACCGTGCGGGCCTCCGAGCTGCTCGACTACACCAACTACGAGGGCGACTACGAGTTCGAGATGGGCATCGGCAAGCCGCCCGAGCACCGGCCGCTGCTCGAGAATCCGGACATCCTGGTCTTCGCTTGGGGGGCAACGGTTCCCATGATCGCCCACGCCGCGGGCATCGAGCTGGACGACATCACCACCACGTGGGAGAAGTGGGTGACTCCCGTCGAGGTCGAGACCGCCAAGGGCATCATCGCGTCGGGCAACGTCGCCGCCGTGCGGTTCACCATCAACGGGGTGTACCGGGGAGACACCAGGATCTCACTCGTTCACGTCAACCGCGTGGGCGTCGGCTCGGCGCCGGACTGGCCGACGGGCAACGACCGCGACGTCTATCGCGTCGACATCGACGGCAGCCCCAGCATCTCCCAGGAGACGGCGTTCCGCTTCACCGACGGATCGGGCCGCGACGCCGCGGCCGCCGGCTGCCTGGCCACCGGGATGCGCGCACTCAACGCGGTGCCTGCCGTCAACGACCTACCGCCAGGGTGGGTCACCGCGCTCGACCTTCCGTTGATCCCCGGCCGCGGCACCATCCGCTGACCGCCCGACGTCAGCGGGTGGCGGCCTGCTTCTCGACCACCAACCGCACCAGGGGAATCCGCATCTCCACCGGATCGAGCGCCAGACGTTCGGCGACACCTCGCTCCACCTGCTCGAAGAACGTCTCGCGGTCACGCTCCGCGTCCAGGGCCGTGGCCAACGTCGTGAGCAGCACCGCCCGCAGGAACGCCGCCCACTGCCTGCCGAACGCCATCGCGTGCCCGTCGGAGCGGTACTGCCGGTAGAAGCGATCCTCTGCGTCGAAGGCCGACAAGTGGGTGATCGAACACTTCTCGAACGTGCCGGAAGGAGCGAACGGGGACTCGAAGTCCTTCGCGGACCGGCCCACGATGGGCACCGACATCCGTGACAGTTCCTCCTGCGTCAGCGCACCGGCGGACACCATGTCGGCGAGCGTGCCCAACAGCGCGTCCAGCAGCGGTCGGAACCCCAACTCGCCGTCGTCGTCGACGCCCAGCGTCAGCACCACCAACCGGCCACCGGGACACAGTTCGCGGCCCCGGAACGCCACGAACTCGTGCCAGTCGTGGGCCGCCTGACGTGCGTACGCCGAACGCACCGACGCGTCGGAACTGTAGGCGGCGAACAGGTGATCGCCCGCGGGGGCGGGGGTGCCGCCCACCCAGTGCAGCGCCCACGACGACCAAGCCAGGTTGACACTGTCCGATGGCAGGATCTGGGTGAAGTACGAACGCCCCACCGCCGAGGCGAAGGCCGCCCGATCGTGCTGCAGGTAGCTGTCCGGATCGTTGCCGAGCGTGCGGAACAGCGCCGTGAAGTCGTTGTCGGGCAAGTCGGTGTGCGTCACCAGGACCGACTGCTCGGGCCGAGTGCGCTTGCGCAGCACCGCGATCGCCGCGCAGATGGGCAGCACCGAATTGTGTCCGGTGCCCGCGCCGTAGTCGGCGATCACGATCGGCCGCGGCGACCGGGGGATCGGTACCTCGGCCGCCGCCGTCTCGAACAGCTCGATGGCCTGCCGCAACCCGGCCGCGCGCAGCCGGGAGGCGGCGCTGTAGAAACCACTGTCCCTCGACTCGGGACGGACGACGGGGGTCGACTCGGGCATGGAGAAACGGTAGCCGCCCCGCGCGGATCGCGTCGGACAGTCCGTGGCCGTGCCCGATGGGCGTCCGTGGTTGTGCCCGACGGGCCACTTCCTCCGTCAGTGGCCGTGCTCGATGGGCCACTTCCTCCGTCAGTGGCCGTGCTCGATGGGCCACTTCCTCCGTCAGTGGCCGTGCTCGATGGGCCACTTCCTCACGCTGCTCGTCCCTCGCAGCATTCGTCAGTGGCCGCGCGTCACCCACTCGTCGTAATGCACCAGCTCCCCACCCACCGTCGTCGTGTCGCCGTGCCCGGTGTACACCACGGTCTCCTCCGGCAGCACTCCCAGCCGGCCCTTGATCGACTCGAGGATGGTGCCGAAGTCCGAGAACGACCGCCCCGTGGCGCCCGGCCCGCCCTGGAACAAGGTGTCACCGGAGAAGACGGCGTTGAGTTCGGGAGCGAACCAGCACACCGAACCGGGGGAGTGCCCCGGGGTGTGGATGGCGCGGATCTCGATCCCGCCGACCTCCAGGGCCAAACCATCGTGCACGCCGCGGAAGTCCTTGTCCGGGTGCGTCATCCGCCACAGGACGTCGTCGGCGGGGTGCAGGAGGACGGGGGCGTCCAACGCCTCGCCGAGTTGGGGTGCGACCGTCACGTGGTCGTTGTGCCCGTGCGTACAGACGATCGCGACGACGTTGCGGCCGTCGACCGCTGCCACGATCGGCTCGGCGGTGTGGGCGGCGTCGAAGACGATGACGTCGTTGGCGTCGCCGACGAGCCAGATGTTGTTGTCGACGTCCCAACTGCCGCCGTCGAGTTCGAACGTGCCGCTGGTGACCAGACGCGAAACGTTGGTGGCGGTCACAGGATCACCACCGAGCGCAGCACCTCGCCGGCGTGCATCCGATGGAAGGCATCCTCGATGCCCTCGATGCCGATGCGTTCGGAGACGAACTTCTCCAGCGGCAGCCGGCCCTGGCGATACAGGCTGACCAGGGTGGGGAAGTCGCGCTCGGGCAGACAGTCGCCGTACCAGGACGACTTCAGCGAGCCGCCCCGAGAGAAGAAGTCGATCAGCGGCATCTCGAGGGTCATGTCCGGTGTCGGCACCCCGACCAGGACCACGGTGCCTGCCAGGTCGCGTGCGTAGAACGCCTGCTTCCAGGTCTCGGGGCGGCCCACGGCGTCGATCACGAGGTCGGCGCCGAAGCCGTCGGTGAGGTCGGCGATGGTCTCGACGACGTCGAGGTCGGAGGCGTTGATGGTGTGCGTGGCGCCGAACTGCCGTGCCCAATCCAGCTTCTTGTCGTCCCGGTCGACCGCGATGATCTTCTTGGCGCCCACCAGCGCCGCACCGGCGATGGCGGCATCACCGACACCGCCGCACCCGATGACCGCGACCGTGTCGTCGCGGGTCACCGCACCGGTGTTGATCGCCGCGCCGATGCCTGCCATCACGCCGCACCCCAGCAGCCCCACCACGGCCGGGTCGGCCTCGGGATCGACCTTGGTGCACTGACCCTCGTGGACCAGCGTCTTGTCGGCGAAGGCGCCGATGCCCAGCGCCGGCGTCAGCTCGGTGCCGTCGGTCAACGTCATCTTCTGGGCGGCGTTGTGGGTGTCGAAGCACAGGTGCGGACGGCCCCGCTTGCAGGCGCGGCACTGTCCGCACACCGCACGCCAGTTCAACACCACGAAGTCGCCGACCTCGACGGCGGTGACGCCCTCGCCGACGGCCTCCACGGTGCCGGCGGCCTCGTGGCCGAGCAGGAACGGGAACTCGTCGTTGATGCCGCCTTCGCGGTAGGTCAGATCGGTGTGGCACACCCCGCATGCGATGACGTCGACGACGACCTCACCGGGCCCGGGATCGGGGATGACGATGTCGACCAACTCGACGGGCTGCTGCTTGCTTCTCGAGATCACGCCGCGCACTGTCTGACTCATGCCTACAACCTAATGCCTCGTCGCGGGCCCGGGGCCGCGACGCGGGTCGCGAAATCGTGCCCGGGAAAAGACCGGCCGACGGTGTCGTTGTGGGTGCCGTGACGGCAGCCCCGGTCCTCTTCCTCTCGCATGGCGCACCCCCCTTGGTCGGCGACGCGACGTGGGTGGCGCAGTTGAGCGCGTGGTCGACCGAGTTGGCACGTCCCTCGGCGATTCTCGTGGTGTCGGCTCATTGGGAGGCCGCACCGCTGGCCATCGGGTCGACGGATCCCCGCACCCCGCTCACCTACGACTTCACGGGTTTCCCGGAACGCTTCGGCCGCGTCACGTACGCGCCTCCGGGCGCCGTCGGCCTCGCCGCCGCCGTCGCGGCCCTGATGCCCGACGGGGAGCCGGTGGTGCACGACCGCCGGCGCCGGCTCGACCACGGTGCCTACGTGCCGCTGACGGTGATGTACCCGGAGGCCGACGTGCCCGTGCTGCAGATCTCGCTGCCCACCCTCGATCCGGAACGCCTGCTCGCGCTGGGGCGCCGCCTGCGCCCGCTGCGCGACCAGGGCGTGCTGATCATCGGGTCGGGCTTCACGACGCACGGGCTGCCGTTCCTCGACGACTGGTCGCCGGCGGCCACGCCGCCGGGGTGGTCGGTCGAGTTCGACGGCTGGGCCGCCGAGACGCTCGCCGCCGGTGACGTGGACGCGCTCGTCGACTTCCGGGCCAAGGCGCCCGGCATGCCGTACGCGCACCCCACCGTCGAGCACTTCGCGCCGCTGTTCGTCGCGCTCGGCGCGTCGAACGATGCGGGACAGAGCCCGCGGCAGGTGGTGGACGGCTTCTGGATGGGGCTGGCGAAACGGTCGGTGCAGCTGGTGTGATGGCATCAGCATGGACACCGTGATCGACGACCTCACCGAAGCCCGCACCGCATGGCGGCGCGGCGACTGGCGCGGCAGCCGCGCCGCCTACGTCCGGGTCGACGGGGTGGGCAGCATGGCGCTCGACGACCTCGACGCGTTCGCCGCCGCAACCTGGCGGAGCGGCGACGTCGGGGAAGCGGTCCGGCTGGCCGAACGCGTCTACGACCGGTTGGCCAGGACGGACCCGGCGGCCGCGGCGCGCAAGGCCGCCGACGTCGCGCTGGCGTGGCACGTGCGCGGCCATGACGTGGTGGCGCGGACGTGGATCGACCGTGCCCGCCTGCTGCAGACGCGCGACGGCGCCGTCGTCGGCTATCTCGCCTACCTGGACGCGGCCGCGGCGTTGGCCCGCAACACCTCCGCCGACCGTGCCGCGCTGGCCCGTTCGGCGGAGGTGTTGCGGGCCACCGCCGCAGACTCCACGCTGGCAGTGCTCCGTGACGTCGTGGTGGGATTGGCGGCCCTCGTCGAGGCGCGCGCCGCCGACGGTGTGCGGCTCCTCGACGCGGTGCTGCTGCCCGTCATCGACGAGCGCGTGCCGCTGGAATGGGCGGGCGACGTCTACCGCACCGTGCTCGGTCCCGGGGCGCGCTTCGCCGACGACGACCACCTCGCCTCGTGGCGGCGGTCGCTGCGCGCGTGGTGCGACGACCGCGCGCTGACGGTCGACGCGGTACTGCGCGCGCCGCGATGAGTGCACTCGAGGCGCTGACCGGTTGGCCGGTGCCGACGTCGGCGGCCGCGGTCGTGGGGCCCGACGGCGTGCTGGCCTCGCACGGGGACGTCGACCGCCGGTTCGCGCTGGCCTCGGTGACCAAGCCGCTCGTCGCGCGCGCCGTGCACGTCGCGATCGAAGAGGGCGCCGTCGACCTCGACACGCCGGCGGGGCCGCCCGGCTCGACGGTGCGCCACCTGCTCGCGCACACGTCCGGGCTGGCGATGCGTTCGGGGGACGTGATCGCGGCTCCGGGCACTCGACGCGTCTACTCCAACGAGGGCTTCGCGGTGTTGGCCCGCACCGTCGCCGACGAGTCGGGCATCGAATTCGACGAGTATCTGACCGAGGCGGTGTTCGGCCCGCTCGGCATGTCGGCGACGGTCTTGCGCGGCGGGGCCGACGCCGCGGGGTACGGCGTCGAGTCGACGGTGGTGGATCTGGCCCGCTTCGCGGGCGAGCTGTTGCGTCCCGCGCTGGTGTCGGCGGAGCTGCATGCCGAGGCGACGACGGTGCAATTCCCGGGTCTGGACGGCGTGTTGCCCGGGTTCGGTACGCAGCGGCCCAACGACTGGGGCCTGGGCTTCGAGATCCGGGACGGCAAGTCGCCGCACTGGACGGGGTCGGCCAACGCGCCGGCCACCTACGGCCACTTCGGGCAGTCCGGCACGTTCCTGTGGATCGATCCCGCCGTTGACCTGGGGTTGGTGGTGCTCACCGACCGCGACTTCGGGGAGTGGACGTACCCCCTGTGGCCTGCACTTTCTGATGAGGTCCTGAGAGAATTCGGAGCACACTAGCGCAACAGGCGTCACACGGGGCACAATAGACACGCTCGACACAGCGAAGTCTATTTCTTCGTTACACCAGGCCGTTGGGGAAGACGTTCCAGGTGAACTCGAAGGAGCAGATGATGCGTGCGTCGAACCAATTCGCCGACGCGACGACCGGCGTGGTGTACATCCACGCCTCGCCCGCGGCGGTGTGCCCGCATGTGGAGTGGGCGTTGTCGTCGACCCTGTCGGCGCGCGCGAATCTCAAGTGGACGCCGCAGTCCGCCATGCCGGGACAGCTGCGTGCCGTGACGAACTGGCGCGGGCCGGTGGGCACCGGCGCACAGCTGGCCAACGCCTTGCGGGCGTGGTCGGTGCTGCGCTTCGAGGTGACCGAGGACCCGAGCGAGGGCGTCGACGGCCACCGTTGGTGCCACACCCCGCAACTCGGTCTGTGGAACGGCGCGATGAGCGCCAACGGCGACGTGATCGTCGGTGAGATGCGACTGCGCGCCATGATGGCCTCGGGCGCCGACGCGCTGGCCGCCGAACTCGACACCGTGCTGGGCACCGCGTGGGACGAGGCGCTCGAGCCCTACCGCGGTCACGGCGGCGACACCGGCGAGATGACCTGGCTCAACCGCGGCGTCGGCTGACCCCGCGAGCAGACGCAAACGTGCCCCGAAACCCCGGGTTTCGGGGCACGTTTGCGTCTGCTCGCGCTAGGGGGCGGGGCAGATGATGCGCAGCGCGCCAGGTACCACCGACACCTCGACGGGCAGCGGGCACACCAGCTCACCGTCGGCATAGGCGTTGATGCGCGGCGAGACGCCCGGGCAGTCCACCGTCACGGTCCTGGCCCGTGCCGTGCGGACCTCGTCGAGATGGACGTGCGTGCCCTTGAACACGGTGGGGAACAACCGGATCAACCGCGTCCGCGAACCCGACGCCACCATCGTCACGTCCAGCAACCCGTCGGTGGGATCGGCGTCGGGACAGATGAGCATGCCGCCGCCATAGCTGCGGGTGTTGCCGAACGCCGCCAGCGTCAGCTCGGTGGTCTCCTCCGGACCGCCGTCGAACGACAATCGGAACGGCAACGGCCGCAACCGAGACAGCTCGGCGAGCATCGCCACGTTGTAACGCATCCGGCCGTGCGGCCAGCGCATCCGATTGGTGCGGTCGGTGACCAGCGAGTCGAAGCCGGCCGCCATCACCGTGCCGAACCAGCGGTCGGTGCCGTCGGCGCCGCGGATCCGGCCGAGGTCGACGCGCGCGACGCGGCCGTCGACCACCAGGTCCGCGGCGGCGGCGGGATCACCCGTCGGAATGCCGAACTCGCGGGCATGGTCGTTGCCGGTGCCCGCCGGGACGATGGCGAGCGGGACGTCGGACTGCGCCAGCACCTGCAGGGCCAGCGACACGATGCCGTCCCCGCCGACGACGACGAGCGCGTCCATCTCGCGCTCCAGCGCGCCCGCGACGAGCCGGCGCGCATGCTCGGCGTCACTGCCCGCGATGGCCACCACGTCGACGCCGCGGCGGTGCAGGCGCGCCACCGCCCGTTCCGCGGCGTGCCGCGCGCTGCCGTGGCCGGACGCGGGGTTGGTCAGCACGGTCACCCGGCCGGCGCGCAGCATCTACTTTCCTCTCGCCTGCGCATCGGGAATCAGCTTGCCCGGGTTCATGATTCCCGCCGGATCCAGGACACCCTTCACCGCCCGCAGCACTTCGACGCCCAGCTCGCCGATCTCGTCGCGCATCCACGGGCGGTGGTCGGCCCCAACGGCGTGGTGGTGGGTGATGGTGGCGCCCGCCGCGACCATCGCCGCCGTCGCCGCGGCCTTGGCGGTGCGCCACTGCTCGACCGGGTTGCCGCGCTGGGCCGCGACCACCGTGAAGTACAGCGAGGCACCCGTCGGATACACGTGGGAAATGTGGCACATCACCAGTGCGGGCGTGCCGCTTTCGGTCAGCGCCGTGGTGAGTGCCTCGGTCACCGCCGCCTTCAGCGCCGGCACCCGCGCCCAGGTGGTCGCGGTCTCCAACGTCTCGCACAGGGCTCCCGCCGCCAGCAGCGAGTCGCGCAGATACGGGGCGTTGAACCGACCGTGTTCCCAGGCGCGCGCGGGAGCCTCGCCCAGTGACGTGCCGCCCGCGGCGGCCAGCACCGCGTGGGTTTCGGCGTGTCGGCTCTCCGCGTGAGCGGTGGTGCCCTCGAACGCGGTGATGGCCAGGCATCCACCGGTGATGGACTGCTCGCCGATGCTCTCGGTGGTCGCCAGGTTGACGCCCGTCTCGACCTCGTCGGACAGCCGGATCACCGTGGGTCCGGTGCCGGTCTGCACCACGGCGCGCAAAGCGGCTGCGCCAGTGGCGAAGTCGGGGAACGACCAGGCTTCGTAGCGGGTGGTCTCCGGCACCGGGTGAACCCGGACGCGCACACGGGTGATGACCCCGAACGTGCCCTCGGAACCCACCATCAACTGGCGCAGGTCGGGTCCGGCCGCCGACGCCGGGGCCCGGCCCAGGTCCAGGGTGCCGGCCGGGGTGACGACGCGGATGCCGCGCACCATGTCGTCGAAACGCCCGTACCCCGCCGAATCCTGACCCGACGAACGCGTGGCCGCGAAGCCGCCGATGGTCGCGAACTGGAAGCTCTGTGGGTAGTGCCCCAACGAGAACCCGTGCTCGCCGAGCAGGCGTTCGGCGGCCGGGCCGGTGACGCCCGCACCCAGATCGGCCTCGCCCGACACCTCGTCGAGCGCGTGCAACCGGTCCAGCCTGTGCAGGTCCAGGGAGATGACGGCGGTGAAGTCGCCGCGCACGGGGTCCAATCCGCCGACGACGCTGGTGCCCCCACCGAACGGCACCACCGCGATGCTGCGCCGGGCGCAGAGTGCCAGCACCGCGGCCACCTGGTCCTCGTCCGCGGGGCAGACCACGGCGTCGGGCGCGTCCTGTACGCCGGTGTCCTTGCGGCGCAACAGGTCCAGGGTGGACTTGCCGCCCGCGCGCAGCAGCCGGTCCCGGTCGTCGACGATGCAGTGTTCGGCGCCCACGACGTCGCGCAACCCGGCGACGTCCTGCGGACCGAGGGCCGACGGGCGCAGGCGCACCTGATCGGCGGTCAACTCGTCGCCGGGGGCCGCGTCGATGCCGAGCGCCTGGCTCAGCAGCGAGCGGATGCCGTCGGACAGGGGAGTGGCGGCGGCCGGGTCGCCCCAGGCGTTCCATGACATCATGCGTTACAGTATTACAGATGATGTCAATCAGTAACGACGAGCTGCGGACGGGATCGGTGGACGATCGCATCCTCGACGCCGCCGGCAGCTGCGTGCTGGCCTTCGGCGTCGACCGGGTCACCGTGGCCGAGATCGCGCGTCGCAGCGGGGTGAGCCGCCCCACCGTCTACCGACGTCACCCCGACACCCGCTCGATCCTGGCGGCGCTGCTGACCCGCAGGATCACCGCCGCCCTCGACGCCGAGCCCAGCCGCGGCGTGGGTCGAGAACCGTTGGTGGAGCGCGTCGTCGCCGTCGCCGCGCTGCTTCGTGACGATCCGGTCATCATGGCCGTGCTGCACCAGGCCCCCGATCTCGCGATGGTCTACCTGTCCGAACGGCTGGGCACCAGCCAGCACATCCTGCTCGACACCGTGGCGGCCGAGATCGGCGCCGCCCAGTCCCACGGCAGCGTGCGCGCCGGCGACGCCCGCCGGCTGGCCGCCATGTGCCTGCTCGTCACGCAGTCGACCATCCTGTCGGCCGACTCGATCAAGCCCATCCTCGACACCGGGCCCCTGGCCGTCGAACTGGCCCACGCCCTGAACGGATACCTCGCCCCATGACCGCATCCAGTGCCCTGTCCAGTGCCCTTTCCGGTGCCCGCCGACGGGCCGACCTCGACGCCCTCGGCAGCGGGATACCCGTCGACGTCGTGGTCATCGGCGGGGGCATCACGGGGACGGGCATCGCGCTCGACGCCGCATCGCGCGGTCTGTCCGTGGTGCTCGTCGAGAAGCACGACCTGGCGTTCGGCACCAGCCGCTGGAGTTCCAAACTGGTCCACGGCGGTCTGCGCTACCTCGCCACCGGCAACGTCGGCATCGCCAGGCGCAGTGCCGTCGAACGCGGAATCCTGATGTCGCGCACCGCCCCTCACCTCGTCACGGCCATGCCGCAACTGGTGCCGCTGCTGCCGTCGATGAGCCGCGCGTCGCGGGCGCTGGTACGCGTCGGCTTCGCCGCGGGCGACGGGTTGCGGGCCATGGCGGGCACGTCGGCGACGGTCCTGCCGCGCTCGCGCCGCGTCGACGCCGCGCGGGCCGTCGACCTGGCGCCCACCGTGCGACGCGCGGGCCTCGACGGCGCACTGCTGGCCTACGACGGCCAACTCGTCGACGACGCCCGCCTGGTCACCGCCGTCGCGCGCACCGCCGCGCAATACGGTGCCCGGATCCTCACGCGGGTGGCGGCGTCGGAGGCCACCGGCACGTCGGTGCGCCTCACCGACCAACTCGGCGGCGAAACCCTCGACCTCACCGCGCGCGCGGTCGTCAACGCGGCCGGGGTGTGGGCCGGCGACGTCGACCCGTCGATTCGCGTACGGCCCAGCCGCGGAACGCACCTGGTGTTCGACGCCGCGACCTTCGGCAACCCGACGGCGGCGCTCACGGTGCCCATCCCCGGCGAGCTGAACCGCTTCGTGTTCGCGATGCCCGAACAGCTGGGGCGCGTGTACCTGGGCCTCACCGACGAGGACGCCCCCGGGCCCATCCCCGACGTCCCGCAGCCCACTGCCGCCGAGATCGACTTCCTGCTGGACACCGTCAACACCGCGCTGGACGTCGCGGTCACCCGGGCCGACGTGCGGGGCGCCTACGCCGGACTGCGCCCGCTGGTGGAGTCCGCGGGCCGCACGGCGGACCTGTCGCGCGAGCACGCGGTCAGCGAGTCGGACAACGGCGTGCTGAGCATCGTCGGCGGCAAGCTCACCGAGTATCGCCACATGGCGCAGGACGTCCTCGACCGCGCAGTAGCGTTGCGCGGACTGTCCGCGGGGCCGTGCCGCACGCGGTCGCTGCCCCTGGTGGGCGCGCCGGCCAATCCCGTGTCGACCGCGCGCCCCGAGGGGCCCCTGCCTGCCTCGCTGGTGGCCCGCTACGGGGCCGAGGCAGCGCACGTCGTCGCGCAGGCCGACTGCGAGCGGCCGCTGGACCCCGTCGCCGACGGAATCGACGTCACCCGAGCCGAATTCGCCTACGCCGTGAGCCACGAGCTGGCGCTGGAGGCCGAGGACGTCCTGGACCGCCGCACCCGCATCGGCCTGGTGCCCGCCGACCGTGAGCGTGCGGTGCCCGCCGCCGCGGAATTCGTCTGACCCAACGATTTCGGCGCGCTTTCGATCGCTGAGCGAACGAAAGCGCGCCGAAATCGCGCACAGGCGGGGTTACAGCGGGATGTTCTTGTGGCGGCCGCGGCGGGCAGGCGCCTCGGCCAGCGCCTGGGTGAGCACGCTGCGGGTGTGCGACGGATCGATCTTGGCGTCGACGACGCCGATCTCGATGGCGCTGTCCACGCCGCCCGCGATCTTCTCGTGCTCGAGGGCCAGCTGCTCGTGCAGTGCCTCGCGCTCGTGCTCGGGCGCAGCGGCCAGCTTGCGCTTGTGCAGGATGCCCACGGCGGCCTTGGCGCCCATGACGGCGACCTCGGCGTCGGGCCACGCGAACACCTTGGTGGCGCCGAGCGAGCGCGAATTCATCGCGATGTAGGCGCCGCCGTAGATCTTGCGGGTGACCAGCGTGACGCGGGGGACGGTGGCCTCGCCGAACGCGTGCAGCAGCTTCGCGCCGCGACGCACCACGCCGCCCCACTCCTGGTCGACGCCGGGCAGATAGCCGGGGACGTCGACGATCACGACGAGCGGGATGCCGAACGCGTCGCACAGGCGCACGAAACGTGCCGACTTCTCGGCACTTTCGGAGTTCAGGCAGCCACCGAGACGCAGCGGGTTGTTGGCGATGACGCCGACGCTGCGACCGGCCAGCCTGCCGAGACCGACCACGATCGACGGTGCCCACTTGGCCTGGAACTCGTCGAACGGGGTGCCCTCGTCGAGCAGCGCGCTCACCAGTGGGTGCACGTCGTAGGCCCGTCGCGGGGAGTCGGGCAGCAGCGCGTGCAGATCGGTGTCGCCTGCCTCGGCCTTGGTGCGGTCGAAGTGGCCCTGCTGGCAGAAGATCCCCACCAGGCGGCGGCCGCGCTCGTAGGCGTCCAGCTCGTCGTCGGCGACGATGTGGCAGACGCCGGACTTCTTGTGGTGGGTGTCGGGGCCGCCGAGCGAGGCCATGTCGACGTCCTCGCCGGTGACGCTGCGCACCACGTCGGGGCCCGTCACGAACACGCGGCCCTCGGGCGCCATGATGACGACGTCGGTGAGCGCGGGGCCGTAGGCGGCGCCGCCGGCCGCGAAGCCGACGACGATGGAGATCTGCGGGACGAAGCCGGAGGCGCGGATCATGGCCTCGAACACCTGACCCACGGCGTGCAGCGCGCGCACGCCCTCGGCGAGGCGGGCACCGCCGGAGTGCCAGATGCCGATGATCGGGCTCTGCTCCTCGATGGCGGTGTCGTAGGCGTCGACGATGTGCTTGCAGCCCTCGATGCCCATGGCGCCACCCATCACGGTGCCGTCGGTGCAGAAGGCGACGGTGCGCACGCCGTTGACGGTGCCGGCCGCGGCCAGGACCCCCGACTTGTCGCGCTCGTGCAGCAGCTCGACGCTGCCGTCGTCGAAGAACGTGGACAGCCGCAACAGGGGGTCGCGGGGATCCAACGACTCGTCGACTACTTCGGGGGCCATGGTCGTCATGAGATCTCCTCGTGTTCCTTGAGCGCTGCGGGGCGGGTTCGTCGGGTTGGGAACGGTCAGTACTTCCCGAACGCGAGCGCAACGTTGTGCCCGCCGAAACCGAACGAATTGTTGATGGCGTACTGGTAGTTGCCTGGCCGGGGCTCGCCGGCGACGACGTCGAGGTCGATCTCCGGGTCGAGGTTGCGCAGGTTCAGCGTCGGGGGGATGACGCCGTCGCGCAGGGCCATCACGGTCAGGATGGACTCGACGGCGCCGACGGCGCCCACCGAGTGTCCGAGTGCGGACTTGGGTGCGTACACGGCGGGCCGGGTGCTGCCGAGCGCGTTGTTGATGGCCTTGCCCTCGGCGACGTCGCCGACGGACGTGCCGGTGGCGTGGGCGTTGACGTGGTCGATGTCGCTGGGGCTCAGGCCGGCCAGCTGGATCGCCCGGGTCATCGCCGCGCCGGCCTGCTGGCCGGTGGGATCGGGCGCCACGATGTGGTAGCCGTCGGAGGTGACCGCCGCGCCCATCAGCCGCGCGATGATCGTCGCGCCGCGGGCCTTGGCGTGCTCCTCGGTCTCGATCACCATGAGCGCGCCGGCCTCGCCGAACACGAAGCCGTTGCGGTCCTTGTCGAAGGGGCGGCAGGCGCCTGCCGGGTCGTCGTTGGTGGTCGACAGCACGATGCGCATCTGGGCGAACCCGGCGATCGGCACCGCCTCGATCCTGGTCTCGACGCCGCCACAGATGGCGACGTCGGCCTCGCCGAGCGCCAGGGAGCGCCAGGCGGTGGCGATGCCCTCCGAGCCCGACGCGCAGGCCGAGACGGGGGTGACCACGCCGGCCTTGGCGCCGCGTTCCAAACCGACCGCCGCGGCAGGCGAGTTGGGCATGTACATCTGAACGGCCAACGGGGACACGGCCTTCGGGCCCTCGGCCCGCATGCCGTCGTAGGCGTAGAGCAGCTCTTCGCTGCTGCCCATGCCGGTGCCGACGGACACCATGAGGCGGCGTCCGTCGACATCGGGGGAGCCGGCGTGCTCCCAGGCCCGGCGGCCCAGCACGGTGGCCATCCTCTGCAGGTACGAGAGTCGGTGTGCCTCGTCGGGCAACTCCTTCTCGAAGTCCTCCAGGAGATGACCACCGATGCGGACCGGCAGGTCGTACTCCTCCACGAACGGGTCGTCGAGCGTCCGGATGCCACTCTCGCCGGCGAGCAACCGTTTCCAGGTGCCTTCGGCATCGGTGGCCAGGGCAGTCGACATCGCAAAACCGGTGACGACGACGTTGGGGAAGCCGTTCCCCGTGCTGGGCCCTGTCATCAGTGTCCGAACGTTCCTCTCGTTACGTGGATCGATCAGTAACGGCCGAAGGCCAGGGCGACATTGTGTCCACCGAAACCGAACGAGTTGTTGATGGCGTACTGGTAGTCGCCATACCGAGGCTCACCCGCAACGACATCGAGATCGATCTCGGGGTCGGGCGTCTCGTAGTTCAGCGTCGGGGGGATGACGCCGTCGCGCAGGGCGAGCACCGTGAGGATCGACTCGAGGGCACCCACGGCGCCGATCGAGTGACCCAGCGCGGACTTCGGCGCGTACACCGCGGCATGACCCACACCGGCCACGCGCAGGGCGTTGGCCTCTGCGGTGTCACCGATCGGGGTCGCCGTGGCATGCGCGTTGACGTGGCTGATGTCCTTCGGGTCGAGGCCGGCGGTCTCCATCGCGCGCTTCATGGCGGATCCGGCACGCTGGCCGTCGGCCGCGGGGGCCACCATGTGGAACGCGTCGGAGGTGATGCCCGCGCCCATGAGGCGGGCCAGCGGCTTGGCGCCACGGGCCAGGGCGTGTTCCTCGGTCTCGATGATCATCATCGCGCCCGCCTCGCCGAACACGAAGCCGTCACGGTCCTTGTCGAAGGGCCGCGACGCGCCCGTGGGATCGTCGTTGCGGGTCGACATCGCGCGCATCATCGAGAACGCCGCGATCGGCAGCGCCTCGATGCCGCCTTCGACGCCGCCGACGACGGCGAAGTCCGCGTCACCCATGACGATCTGGCGCCAACCGTGGGCGATGGCCTCCGACCCGGACGAGCACGCCGACACCGGGGTGATGACCCCGGCGCGGGCGCCCAGCTCCAGGCCGGCGACCGCCGCCGCACCGTTGGGCATGATCATCTGAACGGCGAGCGGGGACACCTTGCGGGGCCCGCCCTCGTTCATCGCGTCGTAGGTCTCGACGATCTTCTCGCCGCCACCCAGACCGGTGCCGATGATGACGGCGAAGCGGTCCGGATCGACCTCCGGCTTGCCCGCGGTCTCCCACAGCCGACCGGACAGCAACTTCGACATGCGCTGCACGTACGACATGCGGCGCATGTCGATGCGAGTCATGTATCCGTCGATGTCGTCGACCAGGTGGCCGCCGATGCGCACCGGAAGGTCCCACTTGGTGACGAAGTCATCCTCGAGGACGCGGATGCCGCTTTCGCCTGCCAGCAGACCCTTCCACGTGCTCTCGATGTTCGCCGCGAGGGACGTGGTGGCCTCTACGGCGGTCACCACGACACTCGGGAACCCGCCGTTAGCAGTGGAAGGCCGGCTCATTCTGCCGAGAACTTCTCGCGCAGCGCGGCAGCAGCCTCGGGGTTCTCTTCCTCGAGCTTCTGGATGTAGGCGACGACGTCACCGACGGTACGCAGGCCCGCGAGGTCCTCGTCGGGGATCTTCACGCCGTACTTGTCCTCGGTCTGCACGGCGATCTCGACCATCGACAGCGAGTCGATGTCCAGGTCGTCGACGAAGCTCTTCTCCGGGGTGACCTCGGAGGGCTCGATACCGGTGACCTCTTCGATGATCTCGGCGAGACCGGCGATGATTTCTTCCTGGCTGGCGGCCACTATGGGCTCCTTCTTCTCTCTGGTTCGGCGCCTCCACGGTGGAGGCGCCGGTGTGCTCGATGGGTGGTACGTCTCGGGTGGTGCGTCTGGTCGGGCGCGGGCTACAGCTCCGCGAGACCGTCCAGGTCTGCGGGGGTCTTGACGGCGTGCGTCGGGACTCCCCGAAGTTCTCTCTTGGCGATGCCGACGAGGGTGCCGGCAGGCGGGAACTCGACGAGCGCTGCGGGCTCGGCGGCCTTGAGGGTGGCGTTGCACAGGTCCCAGCGCACGGGCTGGGTCAGCTGTGCCACCAGCTTGGTCATGGCGTCGGCCGCCGAGGCGACGGGCTGACCGTCGGCGTTGGACAGCAGCGTCGCGGTGGGCTCGCTGGTCGCCACCGCCTGCGCGGCGGCGGCGTAGCCCTCGAGTGCCGATCCCATGTAGTGCGTGTGGAACGCGCCTGCGGTGGCGAGCTTGCGCACGCGGGCCTTCTCCGGCGGATCCTCGGCCAGCTTGTCCAGTGCCGAGACCGCGCCTGCGGCGACGATCTGACCCGCGGCGTTGCGGTTGGCGGGCACCAGGTCCAGGGCGTCCAAACGAGCGAGGACCTCGGCCTCGTCGCCGCCGAGGACGGCGGCCATGCCGGTGGGCTCCAGCGCGCAGGCCTTGGCCATCTCGGCGCCGCGGGTGGCGGCGAGCTTGACGGCGTCGTCGGCCGAGATGACGCCGGCGATGGCGTAGGCGGCGATCTCACCGACGGAGTGCCCGGCCACGATGGTGGGCGTGTCGGCCAGCAGGCCCCGCTTGGTGAGTTCCTCGTGCGCCAGCAGCGTGGCGGCGACGACGAGGGGCTGCGTGACCGCGGTGTCGGTGATCTCCTCGGCGGTCGCGGTGGTTCCCAGCGTCGCGAGGTCGAGGCCCGCGATCTGCGACCAGGTCGCCAGACGATCCGCCGCGCCGGGCAGTTCCAGCCACGGCGTCAGCATGCCGGGGGTCTGCGATCCCTGTCCCGGCGCAAGCAGAGCAAGCACGGCTTTTTGAGGCACGGATTAAGAAAACACTGTGAAGACGGTTTTGCGCCGTGTAAGAGATTATGAACCTCGTCTTATGTTTTTGTGGAGACTCCACAAAAGTGCATGTGATGGGACGACATCGAGACCCCGCCGCAACGTCCCTGGGGTCTCATTCCCGGCTCAGCCGGCCCACCGTGGTGGCCACGCGCAGCACGTAGGCGTCCCGCGGCTGCGTCGGATCGCGCCCCGTGAAGTCGGTGATCCGCTTCAGGCGATAGCGGACGGTGTTGGGGTGCACGAAGAGGCGGCGCGCGCACGCCTCGATGGCGCCCCCGGAGTCCAGGTACGCGTCGAGCGTCTCGGTGAGCGCCGGTCCGGCGTCGGCCAGCGGCCGCATGACCTCCGACGACAGCGCCGCGATGGCCGTCGGATCGCCCATCAGCGCGCGTTCGGGCAGCAGCTCGCGCGCGGCCACCGGACGCGGCGCACCGCTCCAGCCGACGACGGCGTTCATGCCGGCGACGGCCTCGGTGGCGCTGCGGTGCGCGGCGGCCAACGACGTCGCCGTGGGACCCACGACCACGGGTCCCTCGGCGAACACGTCGAGCAGCTCGCCCAGCACGCGGTCGGTCGCGGTGAGCTGACCCGAGACGATGGCGACCAGCCAGGTGCCGTGGACGTCGGCCAGAGCCGCGCGCGCGTGCCGCGCCACGATGGCGTGCACGTCGTGGGCCGCCAGGTCGGCGCGGCCGGGATGGGGCAGTCCGATGATGACGGTCGCCGGCGCCGTCGCGTCCCAGTTGAGTGCCGCCGCCTGGGACTGCAGCTGCGGCCCCACGTCGCCGCGCACCACGGCGTCGACCAGGTTGGCCTCCATGCGGGTGTCCCACGCGCCGCGCGCCTCGGCGGCGTCGGCGTACGCGGTGGCCGCGGCGAAGGCCAGGTCGCGGCTGTAGCGGAGGATGCCCGCGGTGAGCGCGGTGAGCTGCTCCTCGTTGCGGGCCAGCAGCGGCACCACCTGCTCGAAGTACTCCATGGTGACGCGCACCATCTCCACCGTCTGCCGCAGCGCGATGCGACGGGTCAGGTCCTGCGGCACCATCTCGAAGGCCTGCGCGGTGTAGCTGACGTCGCTGCGCGGGTCGCGCATCCACTCCACGAAGTTGACCACCGCGGTCTGCACCACCAGTTGCACGCTGGCGCGCTGCGATGCCTCGAGGTCGGCGAAGAACGGCAGCCGATCACCGAGGGCCTGCACGGCCTCGGTGGCCAGACGTCCCGAATACTGCTTCAACCTGCGCAGCGTCGACTCGGGAATGCCTTCGAGCACCTCGAGCGTCGACGCCGGGGGAACGAACCGGTTGTCGGTCACCCCTAAACGTTACGCCGCGCTCGTGGAAGAAACCTCCAAAGAACACCACCGAGGGACTGCGGGGAGCACCACGTACCCGGCTCCCCGCAGCCCGACGGGTCAGGCGCTGCCGGTGTCGGCGTAGGAGACCCCGGCCGCCAGCACGTCGTCGATCTGGTACTCCTTGGCGGCCG
This sequence comes from Mycobacterium sp. DHQP2018-32-09, assembly GCF_058148405.1. NCBI lineage: Bacteria > Bacillati > Actinomycetota > Actinomycetes > Mycobacteriales > Mycobacteriaceae > Mycobacterium > Mycobacterium sp. DHQP2018-32-09. The sequence continues at coordinate 29,577 of NZ_JBYVYK010000009.1, forward strand.
CCACCGCCACCGACGGGTCGATTTCGCCGTCGCGGGCCAGCGCGGCGAGCACCGCCACCACCACCGACTCGGCGTCGGTGTTGAAGTAGCGGCGCGCCGCGGGCCGGGTGTCGGAGAAGCCGAAGCCGTCGGCGCCGAGCGTCACGTAGGTGTTGGGCACGTACGCGCGGATCTGCTCGGGTACCGCGCGCATCCAGTCCGACACCGCGACGACGGGGCCCACCGTGTCGGCGAGGGCCTTGGTCACGTACGCCTCGCCGGCCGGCTTGTCCGGGTGGCGCAGCGCCTCGCGGTCCACGGCGACACCATCGCGGTTCAACTCGCCCCAGCTGGTCACCGACCAGACGTCGGCGGCCACGTCCCACTTCTCGGCCAACATGTCGGCCGCGCGCAGCGCCTCCGGCATGGCGACGCCGGACGTCAGGATCTGCGCCGTGCTGGAGCGCTTCTCCGTGGCCCGCCGGTAGCGGTACATGCCGCGCAGCAGACCCTCCGGGTCGAAGTTCTCCGGCTCGGCGGGCTGCGGGTAGGGCTCGTTGTAGATCGTCACGTAGTAGAAGACGTTCTCGGGCTCCGGGCCGAACATGCGGCGCAGCCCGTCCTCGACGATGTAGGCGATCTCGTAGGCGAACGCCGGGTCGTAGGTCACCGCGGCCGGGTTGGTCGACGCCAGCAGCAGCGAGTGCCCGTCGGCGTGCTGCAGCCCCTCGCCGGTCAGCGTGGTGCGCCCGGCCGTGGCGCCCAGCACGAAGCCCTTCGCCATCTGGTCGGCGGCGGCCCACAGGCCGTCACCGGTGCGCTGGAAGCCGAACATCGAGTAGAAGATGTAGACCGGGATCATCGGCTCGTCGTGGGTGGCGTACGACGTGCCGACGGCGGTGAACGACGACGTCGAACCCGCCTCGTTGATGCCCTCGTGCAGGATCTGGCCGATCTCGGATTCCTTGTACGCCAACATGAGTTGCGCGTCCACCGACGTGTACAGCTGGCCGTTGCGGTTGTAGATCTTCAGGCTCGGGAACCACGAGTCCATGCCGAACGTGCGCGCCTCGTCGGGGATGATCGGCACGATGCGCTTGCCGATCTCCTTGTCGCGCAACAGTTCCTTGAAGGTACGCACGGTGGCCATGGTGGTGGCCACGGCCTGGTTGCCCGAGCCCTTCTTCAGCGCGTCGTAGGTGTCGCGCTTGGGCAGGGGCAGCACCTTGGGCTTGGTGCGGCGTTCCGGGAGGAAGCCGCCGAGGGTCCGCCTGCGATCCAGCATGTAGCGGATCTCGGGGGAGTTGGGGCCCGGGTGGTAGTACGGCGGCAGGTAGGGGTTCTCCTCGAGATCGGCGTCGGACACCGGTACCCGGGTCGCGTCGCGGAAGCTCTTGAGGTCCTCCAACGCCAGCTTCTTCATCTGGTGGGTGGCGTTGCGGCCCTCGAAGTGCGTGCCCAGGGTGTAGCCCTTGATGGTCTTGGCCAGGATGACCGTGGGCTGACCCTTGTGCTCCACGGCGGCGCGGTAGGCGGCGTACACCTTGCGGTAGTCGTGGCCGCCGCGCTTGAGGTTCCAGATCTCCTGATCCGACATCGGCTCGACGAGCGCCTTGGTGCGCGGGTCGCGACCGAAGAAGTGGTCGCGGACGTAGGCGCCGTCGTTGGCCTTGTAGGTCTGGTAGTCACCGTCGGGCGTCGTGTTCATCAGGTTCACCAGCGCGCCGTCCTTGTCGGCGTGCAGCAGCGCGTCCCACTCGCGGCCCCAGACCACCTTGATGACGTTCCAGCCGGCGCCGCGGAAGAACGACTCCAGCTCCTGGATGATCTTGCCGTTGCCGCGCACCGGGCCGTCGAGGCGCTGCAGGTTGCAGTTGATGACGAACGTCAGATTGTCGAGGGCCTCGTTGGCCGCCACCTGGATCAGGCCGCGGCTCTCCGGCTCGTCCATCTCGCCGTCGCCGAGGAACGCCCAGACGTGCTGGTCGGAGGTGTCCTTGAGGCCGCGGTCGTGCAGGTAGTGGTTGAACCGGGCCTGGTAGATGGCGTTCATGGGGCCCAGCCCCATGGACACCGTGGGGAACTCCCAGAAGTTCGGCATGAGCCGCGGGTGCGGGTAGGAGGGCAGGCCGCCGCCGGGATGGCTGTGTTCCTGCCGGAAGCCGTCGAGCTGGTCGGCGGTGAGCCGGCCCTCGAGGAACGCGCGGGCGTAGATGCCGGGGGAGGCGTGCCCCTGGATGAACACCTGGTCGCCGCCGCCGGGGTGGCTCTTGCCGCGGAAGAAGTGGTTGAAGCCCACCTCGTAGAGCGCGGCCGACGAGGCGTAGGTCGAGATGTGGCCGCCCACACCGACTCCCGGCCGCTGCGCACGGTGCACCATGATCGCGGCGTTCCAGCGGATCCAGGCGCGGTAGCGGCGCTCCACGTCCTCGTCGCCGGGGAACCAGGGCTCCAGCTCGGTGGGGATCGTGTTGACGTAGTCGGTCGACGTCAGCGCGGGGATCGCGACGCGCTGTTCGCCGGCGCGTTCGAGCAGGCGCAGCAGGAGGTACCGCGCCCTTGCGGGGCCGGATCGCTCGACCATGTCGTCGAACGACTCCAGCCATTCGGCCGTCTCGTCGGAGTCGATGTCCGGCAGATAGGACGCCACACCCTCACGGATCACTCGCACGCGGTCGCGGTCATTGGAACTACTTGAGTTTTGGGCCAGGTCTTGGCGCGCGAACTCGGTGGTCAACCCACTACTCCTCGGTAGGCGGAAACGGGTGCTCGTGACACCCGTGAACTGCATCTCCATCCTGCCCCCTCAGCCCCGCCGCGCACCACCTGGGTGGGTCGTGCAATGCCCGCCCGACCGGTCGTTCGACCCGGTAGCGTCGGTGTCCGTGACGAGTCGGGTAAGGCAGCCGGACCTGCGGCGCAGCGCCTCCAGGACCGTGCGCGCGACGGGGTGTGTCGCGGCCCTGGCGATGGTCGTCGTCGGGTGTCAGAGCATCACCCGCGGCTCCGCGACGGCCGACCGCGCCGACGTGCCGGCGTACCGGGCATCGGTGTCGTCGTCGGTGGAGGCGTCCGCGTCGCGCTCGGCCGCCAAGGAGGCGGAGCGGCAGGCCCGCCTGGCCAAGGAGGCCGTGCACCGGACGTGTGACCTGTTGAGTTCCAGCAGCGTCGACGCCGTGGCGGCGGTGAACGCGTACGTGTCGGCCTACAACGACAACGCCTCGGACCTGGTGGCCAAGGCCGGGCCTGCCATCGTCGCGCTGAACGGGTCGGCGGCCCAGGTCGAGGGCTCGCTGTCGGATCTGCTGGCGCCGGAGCTGACCGCTGCGCTGCGGGCGTGGGTAGACGCGTCGCGCGCCCTGGCGGGCGCCATCGCGGCCGATGTGGGGATGACCGAATTCAACGCCGCCGTCGAGGGTCTGAACACCGCGCAGCAGACCGCGTTGGACCGCTGCGACGCCGCGTACTGACCGACTTCGCGCGCCAGCCCACGTCGATGCGGGTCGGCGTGCGACTATAGGGCCGACGGAACGGGTCGGCGAACCCGCAGGCTGAAGGAGGACGACGGTGGTTGCGGCGGATTCGCCGAGCTACGCCCGAAGGTTGGGCATCGAGAAGAGTCAGGTCATCCAGGAGCTTGGCTGGGACGAGGACACCGACGACGACATTCGCGTCGACATCGAGGAGGCCAGCGGGGGTGAACTCCTCGACGAGGACTCCGACGAGGTCGTCGACGTCGTGCTGCTCTGGTGGCGCGACGACGACGGCGACCTGGTGGACCGCCTGATGGATGCGATCACCCCGCTGGCCGACGACGGCGTCATCTGGGTGGTCACGCCCAAGACGGGCAAGCCCGGACACGTCCAGCCCGCGGAGATCGCGGAGTCGGCGCCGACCGCGGGGCTGGTGGTGACGTCGTCGGCGAACCTGGGGGACTGGATCGCGAGCCGCCTCGTGCAACCGAAGTCGAAGGGCAAGACTCGCTAGTGCTGGAACCTGGCGCTCCGGCGCCGGACTTCACACTCGACGATCAGGCCGGGCAACCGGTGACCCTGCGGACGCTGCGGGGCGCCAAGAGCGCGCTGTTGGTGTTCTTCCCGCTGGCGTTCACCCCGGTGTGCCGCGGCGAACTGGCCGAGATCCAGCAGAATCTGGCGGCCTATCAGAACGACGCCGTGCAGGTGCTGACGATCTCGGTGGGGCCGCCGCCGACGCATCGCGTGTGGGCCACCGAGAACGGGTTCGCGTTCCCGGTGCTGTCCGACTTCTGGCCGCACGGCGCGGTGGCCGACGCGTACGGGGTGCTGGACCGCGACCGCGGCTATCCGATGCGCGGTACGTTCGTCGTCGACCCGGCAGGGGTGGTCGCGTTCGCGGAGTGCAAGCAGCCGGGCGAACTGCGAGATCAGGCGGTGTGGGCCGCGGCGCTGGAGGCCGTCGCGCGGGTGTGACGGGATTTCCGCTCGGAGGCCGAGGCCGTGTAGCCTCCCCCGAGCACGGGCGTGTAGCTCAGTGGTAGAGCTCTGGTTTTACACACCAGCGGTCGGGGGTTCGAAACCCTCCGCGCCCACCGCGTGAACGGTGCCGAGCTGGGCGCCGCCATTCCTCGGGCGCCTCCAGCACGGCAGCCTTGGCCCGGGGTGCCGAATCTCGCGGCCGTGCCCACGGCGCTGCTCGACTACCTGCCCCCGTTGCGGTGGGAACTGGCCGGCCTTCTCGGTCGGGATGGGGTTGACCTGCTGCTCGCCGGCCTCAACACGCTGAACGCGGCACTGCCGGAGGAGCCGACGACCGCGATTGCCGAGACCGCGATCCGTTCGATGCCGGCCGTGGAGGACTGGAACGGGCGGCTGGCGTGCGTCGGCACGCGGCCGAGCCGTCGCGCGCGTGCGCCCACGAGGTCGCCGACTAGACACCCGTCGAAAAACCGTCGTTCGCAGACGGTTTCGGCGAACGGTTCATCGTGCGTTCGGGCGCCGCCGCCCCCACGCTGAGCGGATTCCCGGTGGTCTGCAACACGATCAGCGGCAAAGCGACGGCAAGGGAGCCGTTTCCCAGGACGCTCGAGAAATGCGAACCCAGCTAGGTGACGGCGACGAGTGACATGGAATCAGCACGGACCGTGCCGTCGCGGTCGGGTCAACCGCGTCCTTGACTGTGCCGTTACGTCCTGCTGTTCCATCGTGGCCGTGAATCCCGACACCGCGACGGCCCTCGACGAGACGACCGTGACCGCCGCCGACTACGCCCGCGCCGAACAGATGCTGGCCCCGTACCGGGCCCGCCGCGTGCCCGGGGCGGCGCTGCAGCCGCAGTGGCTTCCGGACGGTCACCGCTTCTGGTACCGGGTCGGGTCGCGCTTCGTCGTGGTGGATCCCCGAAATGGCACCCGAGACGACGCGTTCGACCACGACCGGTTGGCCGCCGCGTTGTCCGTGGCTTCCGGTCATGCGGTCAGTGTTGACGATCTACCGATCAGCGCCGTCGAGTTCGGCGACGACGGCACGGTCGGCTTCTCCGCGTTCGGGTCATCCTGGGTGTGGTCGGCGGGGCCGGGCACCTGCGAACGGGTCGACCGCGGTGACCGCGTGCTGCCCTGGGAGCTGGAGTCGCCCGACAAGTCGTGGGTGGCGTTTCGCCGCGACGGCAACATCTGGGTCCGATCCCGGGACGCTCAGCGGGAATTCGCGCTCACCGACGACGCCGAACCGCACGTCGAATACGGCGGGATGGCCGACGCGACCGGCGGGCGAGCGCTGATGCGGGTGCTGGGGTTGCCGCCCCTGTTCGCCGTGCAGTGGTCACCGGATTCGACCCGGATACTGGCCCAGCGCATCGACCAGCGTGCGCTGCCCGAGCTGGTGCTGGTCGAATCGTCGCCCCCCGACGGCGGCAGGCCAGTGGAGCACCGTACCCGGTACTCCATGCCGGGCGAGGAGGCGCAGGCGATGATGACCTGGAACGTCCTGCACGTAGCGGACCGCACCGTGGTCCGGCAGGCCGAACCCACCGTCATCATGCACGGCACCGCCGTCATGTACGCCTGGTGGACCGGCGCATCGGGGGACGCGGTGCACTTTCTGCACCATTCCCGCGACGCCCGCAGGCTGGAGCTGCGCCGCCTGGACCCGGACACCGGAACCGTCGCCACCCTGATCAGCGAATCCGGTGAGACGCGGGTGGACCCGACGCCGCAGCTGGGAGAACCGACGATGACCCGGGTGCTGGACTCCGGTGAGATCGTGTGGTGGTCCCAACGCGATGGCTGGGGCCACCTCTATCTCCATTCGCCCGACGGACGACAGGTCCGGCAGATCACCACCGGGCAGTGGCCCGTGCGGAAGGTGCTCTGGGTCGACGAACAACGCCGGCAGGTGTGGTTCGTCGCTGCCGGACTCGTCGCCGACGATCCCTACATCCGCCAGATCTGCCGAATCGGGCTCGACGGGCAGGGATTCGTGCGGCTCACCGAGGACGACACCCTCGACCACGACGCGGTCAGTCCCGACGGCGGCGACTACTTCGTCCAACGGGCATCCTCACCCAGCCGCCCTCCGCACACGGTGGTACGCGACGGGGACGGCCAACTCCTGGTCGAACTCGAGGCGCCGACCGCCGCAGCGCTGCAGGAGCAGGGCTGGACCGCGCCGGAGCGGTTCTGCACCACCGCCGCCGATGGTAGAACCCGCATCTACGGATTGCTCTGGCGTCCACATGGTTTCGATCCACGGCGCCGCTACCCGGTCATCGAGCACATCTATCCGGGTCCGCAGATCTGGAACGCGGGGGCCGCATTCGACTCGCCGCACGTCGGCCAGCCCGAGGCGCTGGCAGCGTTGGGTTTCGCCGTAGTGGTCATCGACGGACGCGGAACTGCCGGCCGGAGCAAAGCGTTTCACGACCACTCCTACCGCGACATGGGCAACGCAGGCGCCCTCGACGACCGCGTCGCCGCGATTCGCGAACTGGGCCGGCGCCACAGCTGGTTGGACACCGAGCGCGTCGGGATCACCGGTCTGTCGGCCGGTGCCTTCGCCGCCGCCAGGGCATTGCTCACCTACCCGGACTTCTACCGGGTTGCGGTCGCGGTCTCCGGCAACCACGACAACACCGTCAACCTCGCCATGTGGGCCGAGCACTACCACGGCGACCTCAGCGACAGCGGCAGGAAGGCGATCTCGAACACCCACCTGGCCGCCGAACTGCGGGGCAAGCTCCTGTTGATCCACGGCGAACTCGACGACAACGCCCACCCCTACCAGACGATGCGCCTGGCGCATGCACTCATCAAGGCGGACAAGGACTTCGACCTGGTCCTCATTCCGGGTGGCGAGCACGCGCTGGTCGGCTACCAGCACTACGCCTACCGCCGCACCTGGGACTACTTCGTGGCCCACCTCCACGGGACCGAACCACCTAGCTACCGCCTGGCTCCGTTGCCACTCCCGCAGTGGTCGCTCGAATGATGGCGCGGCTGCGACGCAGCACGTCGAGCTGCGCTTCGTTGTAGAGCTCCTCCATGGCGTCGTCGATGGCCCTGTCGGCGAACTGCGCCCCGCCGGGGGCGTCGGCGCGCGACTCCACGAGCCCAGGATGTGCCGCAAGCACCAACCGCAGGTAGGGCACCAGGCGTTCGGCGAGGTCCTCGCGGGTGCGCTCGTCGGCGTCAGAGGCCAGATCGTCGAACTCATGAGCCACAGGCTCGTCCGGGGCGTTCTCGAGCAGCCGGGCGTAGACCTGCCGGCCATTGGGGCCCAGGACACGCGACAACAGCACGACGAGGGAGCGGTCGGCCTCGGACAGTCTGGCGACCGCCTGCGGAGACACGAACTCCGTCGGTAGGTCGGTCGGCGCCTTCTGATCCAGGATCCGACGCACTTCGCTGCGCGCCCGCTGCAGTCGTTCGATGGTCGCTGACAGCTCCTCGTCAAGGGCGCGCAGTTCGGCTGCCGGGTGGTCGTCGGCATCGCCCATCGCGGCGATCTGGGGAAGTGAGAAGCCCAGGTCGACAAGACGTTTGATGCGCACGAGGCGCACCAGATGTGCCACCCCGTATTGCTTGTAACCGTTGCTCCGGCGTTCGGGCTCGGCGAGCAGGCCGACGTCGTGATAGTGCCGCACCGCCCGCAGGCTGGTACCGGCCAATTCGGCGATCTCACGGGTGCTCCAGGCCATGGTCGACATTCTGGCCGACGGCGACACGCGACCGTGCCGTTGCGGCCGGACATCGCCGTTGGCATGGCAGCACTCGAGCGTGCGCTGGCAGGTGCTCGCCGACGGTGCGAGACGTCCCGGTATCGATGGCTAAAGGGGCGAGGGCCCCGCCTACGTCACTCTGGCCCAGACGGCCCAGACGGTGGTGTCGGCGGCCGACGCACCCCGCGCTCCACGCGCTCCCACGGGTGATGCCAGAGGGCCCTAGGCGGGTCCACGGCGGCGACTCCACAGTGAACGTTCACCGTTCGGACCAGGCGACGATGGAGGAGCGACGTGAAGTTCGTCCAGTACTACCTGGACTGCCTGTCTCAGGCGTCCTATCTCATCGGCGACGAGACCACCGGTCGGGCCGTGGTGGTCGACCCGCAGCGCGACGTGTCCCAGTATCTCGACGACGCGACCACCTTCGGACTCACCGTGGAATTGGTGATCGAGACGCACTTCCACGCCGACTTCGTCTCCGGGCACCTGGAGTTGGCGAAGGCCACCGGCGCGAAGATCGTGTACTCGTCGGTGGCCCGCGCCGAATTCGACGTCATGGGTGTCGAGGACGGCGAGCGGTACTCACTCGGTGACGTGACCCTGGAGTTTCGGCACACACCGGGGCACACTCCGGAGTCGTTGAGCATCGTCGTCTACGAACACCCCGACGACACCGTGCCGTACGGCGTGCTGACCGGTGATGCGCTGTTCATCGGAGACGTCGGCCGGCCGGACCTGCTGGCGTCCATCGGGCACAGCCGCGAAGAGCTCGCCCACTGCCTCTACCGCTCGCTGCACGACAAGCTGATGACCTTGCCGGCTGCCACGCGTGTCTACCCCGCGCACGGCGCGGGTTCGGCGTGCGGCAAGAACCTCTCCACCGAGCGCTGGTCGACGATCGGCGAGCAGCTGGAGACGAACTATGCGCTGCGCACGCCGGACGAGGACACCTTCGTCCGGTTGATCACCGGTGGGCAACCACCGGCGCCGGAGTACTTCGGGTACGACGCCGTGCTCAACCGCAAGGCGCGCGCCCTGCTCGACGAAGGCGCTGCCCCGCCGCCGATGACGTACTCCGAGGTCCGAGCGGCCATGGCCGCCGGGGCGGTGTTGATCGACGGCCGCGGCCCCGAGGAATTCGCCAGGGGCCACCTGCGCGGTGCCGTCAACGTCGGCCTCGACGGGCGTTACGCGGAGTTCGCCGGCTCCGTCGTGCCCGCAGACGTCGACATCGTGGTGTGCACCGAGCCGGGACGAGAACTCGAGGCGAAGATCCGGTTGGCGCGCATCGGATTCGACCGGGTGGTGGGCTACCTGGCCGCACCGGCCGAAGCGATGCTCGGCCACCAGGAGGACGTCGAGCGCGCCTCGCGGTTGACCGCCTGTGCCCTCCGGGAACGCATGGCCATCGTGGCGAACCTGCAACTCATCGACGTCCGCAACCCAGGGGAGGTCGAGGCGGGCGCGATCGCCGGCGCCGTCAACATCCCGATGAGCCAGTTGCCCAGCCGTATCGCAGGTCTCGACCCCCAGGCGCCCACGGTCGTCTACTGTGCGGGCGGGTACCGCTCCTCGGTGGCCGCGAGCCTGTTGCGACAGCACGGGTTCGGGGACGTCAGCGACGTGGTCGGCGGTTACGCAGCCTGGCGCGACACGGTAGGGGAGCCGTGAATGACGGGTCGCCGGACCCGCGATGATGCAGACTGCGTGGGATGGACTCGCCCAATGCACATTCGAGCCGTCCCTGATGCGGGGACGACGCCGGTTGCCCCTACGTGAGGTCGGCAGCGACCCGGACTATCGCTTCACGCTGGCCAACGAACGCACGTTCCTGGCATGGCTGCGCACGGGCCTCGCGCTGCTCGCGGGTGCCGTGGCACTCGCCAGCCTGGTGCACGACTTCGGGCCCCGCCCGTTGCGGCTGGCGATCATCGCCGCGCTGCTCGTCCTCTCGCTGATCGTCGTGGTCGGCGCCTACGTGCGGTGGGACCGGGCCGAACGGGCCCTCCGCGAGCAACGCCCGCTGCCGGCCGACCCCTTGCCGAAGGTGATCGTGGCGGGGGCCGCGATCGTCGTCGTCGCCGCTGCGGTGCTGGTGCTGCTCGCCGAGGCAAGGACGTGACCGAACCGTTCGACGGAGGCGCGCAGGCCGAGCGAACCACGTTGTCCTGGCAGCGAACGGGTATCGGGGCGTTGGCGATCGGAGCCCTGCTCTGCCGGTGGCACATCGCTGCGGGCCGATCGCCCTGGCTGCCGGTGCTGCTCGTCGCCGTCGCGGGTCTGGCGGTGCTCACCCTGGTGCCCGCGCGCTACCGCACGATCATGCGCGACGTCCGCAGCGGCCGCTCACCGCTGCCTCGCGTCGCGGTGCCCGCCGCCGCATTGAGCGCGGCCGCCGTCGTGATCGGGGTCGCCATCGAGGTGTTCCTGCTCGCCTGAGCGGTTGCCGTACCGCTGGCGACCGAGGGTCGGTTACCTGCAGTTGTTTGCCATTAAAAAGGTCAACACTCGTTCACCGATAGGGACGACCGACGTTTCACGATCAATTCCCCGACGTTTTGCCTAAAAACCTCAAATTTTCAAGTAGTGGCTCTTGGCAAACGCAATACATGGTCCGGCAATATTGTCGACGCAACTATTCACCGCCATCGACAGTTTGCTGAAATTTCATGATTGGGGAACGAAACGCGGATGCCGACCGTCTAGTTTGTAGTAAACGTGCACTTCAGGACGTTTTTACTTGCGTGTCACGTGATTGATCTTCGCCACCCCTGGGAATCGCACTGAACGTAGGAGGCTTCGGCGGGGCGGGGCCGGATGATCAGGCGAAGGCAAGGGGATGTGCCATGCGGCAAAGTGATAATGGTTCGGTTCGAGCGCCGATCGTGAAGGTATTCGTCGCGGGAATGACGACGGTGGCGGTCTCTGCGCTCGGCGTGGCCACGTTCATGCCGAGTTTGCGGACCGCCACGATGGACGTCGCGCAGATGGCGGCGATCGACGAGTCGAGCACCACCATCGGGTTCGCCGACTCCGATCTGTACGGGATGACGCCCGCGCAGATCGATGCCGCGCTGGACCAAATGCAAGCGATGGGCGTGAACAACGTGCGCGTCATGGTGCCGTGGGCCGGTGTCGAACCGCTGCCCGGCTACTACAACTGGGCGACGACGGACTACATGATCAACGCCGCCGACTCCCGCGGCATGGGCGTGCTCGCGGTCGTCAACGCGACCCCCTTCTGGGCCGTGGAACCCGGCACCGCACCCATCAGCGGGCGACCGGCCTCGGCCGCGCAGTACGGTGACTTCGTCGGAACCGTTGCCGACCGGTACGCGGGAAAGGTTGGCGCATACGAGATCTGGAACGAGCCGAACGCGGCGTTCTTCTATGGTCCCGAGCCGGATCCGCAGAGCTACACCGACCTGCTCAAGGCGGCGTACCCGGCCATCAAGGCCGCTGACCCCGACGCCACGGTCATCGGCGGTGTCACCGGTTCGGTGGTGGACTACGGCAACATCACCATGAATCCCGTGACGTTCGTCGAGGGCATCTACGACGCAGGCGGGCAGGACTACTTCGACGCGCTGTCGTTCCACCCCTACCTGTACTCGCTGCCGTTCTCGCAAGGGGAGCCCTATCCGGAGTCGCCACTCAGTCAGTTGGAGCGCATGCGCGCGGTGATGGTCGACAACGGCGATGCCGCCAAGACGATCTGGGCCAGCGAGTACGGCGAACCCACCTCGGAGGTCGACGAGCCGACGCAGGCCGCCTACCTGAACGACATGCTGACGACGTGGCGGGACCTCGGGTATACCGGCCCGGCCTTCGTGTGGACGCTGCAGGACCGGGCCACCGGCAGTAGCGATCCCGAGGACACCTTCGGCGTGATCCGCAGTGACGGCACCTGGAAGCCGGCGGCCTACGTCATCCGCGACCTCGCGACGTCGCCGACGACGACACCGGAGATCGCCCGCATGGCCCTGGCGATGCCCGATGTCGAGCAGGCCGCGGCGCCGGCGGATCTGGCCACGCTGGCCAGCCTCGCGACGACGGCGCCGGAGGCCGCCACGGCTCCCACCGCCGCGGCCCCCGCTCCCACGGCGCCGACCGCGCCGGCGTCGCCGCTGGAGGCGATCGCCCAGACCGCCGCCACCACCATGGCCGGCATCAGTCAGGCGGCGGCGCAACAGATCCAGCAGATGAACGAGATGATGGCGACCTCGATGGCGCAACTGGCGGCGACCCAGCCGGCGAGCATTCCGGCCACCATCCCCAGCCTCGACGGCGCGCGGCCCGGCGGCAGCGTCACACCCGCGGTTCCGGCCACACCCGCGGTTCCGGCCACGCCTGCGGTTCCGGCCACACCGGTGACCCGCGGCACGGCCGTCCCGGCGGTTCCGGCCGTTCCTGCGGTTCCGGCCACCCCAGCGGTTCCGGCCACGCCGGTGACCCCCGCCGCGGAGGACGTGGCCGACACCGTGTCGGAGGCCACGGGCCCGCAGTCCGACACCGCGTCAGACCAGGTGCCCGACGGCGACGGCGCCGACCCGGTCACCGCGGGTGCGACGCCCGCGCAGACCGACCGGCAGCAGGCGCAAGCCGATCGGCAACAGCGGCGCCAGCAGGCGCAAGAGCAGCGTCAGCAGGCGCGTGACGACCGCCAGCAGGCAAGGGACGACCGGCAGCAGGCGCGGGCGGATCGGCAGCAGGCCCGCGACGACCGCTCCGACCGGCGGGCGTCCGACCGCGAGCGTCCGCGTCGCGGACGGTGATCGGCAGAATCAGCGGCGACGGCCGTAGCGATCGGCGAGCTTCTCGTCGGTGGTCCGAGGCTTCGGACCCTCGCGCTCGGCCGTCGTCGGCCGTCCCGGCGACGCTGGTGCCGCACCCGCAGCGGCGGGCCGGGACGCGGCCCGCTCGCTCTTGCGTTGCTTGTACTCGGCCCGCACGAAGTACCCCACCCCGAGGGGCGCCACGATGCCGAAGGCGATCCACTGGATGCCGTAGGACAGGAAGGGCCCGGAGTCCAGGTGCGGCAACGGGATGACGCCGAGCCCGCCGGGCTGGCCGTCGACGAGCTGCAGGTAGCCGTCCGTCAGGGGGATGCCCACCAGTGACGAGATCTGCCCGGGGTTGATCGAGTAGACCTGCAGGGCCCCGTCCTGGCGGAACGGCTCCTTGCCGGTGGCCAGTAGTTCGGCGTTGCGCATCCGCGCCGTGATGGTGACGGTGTCGGTGGGGGCAGGGGCGATCGCGGGCACCTTGGAGCCCTCGTCGGGCCGCACGTACCCCCGGTCGACCAGCACCGTGGGCCCGCCGTCGACGGCGAACGGCACCAGCACCTCGAACGCGGCGTCGCCGTCGACCGATCGCAGCCTGGCCAGCACCTGCCCCTGCGGCAGGTACCGGCCCGTCGCCGTCACGCGCTTCCACGTGTCGTCCTGGGCCACCGTCGAATCCTGCCGCGGCAGCAAGGACGTCACGGGAACCGGATCGGCCTTCAGCGACGCGGAGATCTGCGCGTTCTCCCGCGACGTCTTGGTGTTCTTGCCCAGCTGCCACGGCGCGAGCACGGTGAAGCAGAGGTACGCGAACCCGAGCACCACGACGTACAGTGCCAGCCACTGCGGCTTGACCAGGAACGCGAACTTGCGCATCAGCCCACCGCCTCGTCTTCGCCGCCCTCGCTCAACCGCTCGTCGACCCACCGGTGAAGGCCGGGCAGCGCCGCGTCGATCACGGCGAACACGTCCTCGAAGTCCGCGTGCGTGCCGTAATACGGGTCCTCGACGTCCAGCGGGTGGGCGGGGGAGCGGACGTCGAACGACCGCAGCATGCGCAGCCGCTCCGCGGGGACGCCCAGGTCGCTCAGGATGCGTGCGTGATTGCGCCCCATCGCCACCACCAGGTCGGCGGCCAGGTGATCGTCGTCGACCTGGGCGGCCCGATGATCGGTGGGGTAGCCGTGCGCCGCCAGCACGTGTCCCGCGCGGTCGTCGGCGGGATCACCGGCATGCCAGCCCCCGGTACCCGCGCTGCTGACTCGCACCACGTCGGCGAGCCCACGCTCCTCGATCTGCTGGGCGAACATCTTCTCGGCCATGGGGGAGCGACAGATGTTGCCCGAGCACACGAACGTCACGTGCAACGCGCCACCGGAGTCAGACACCCAGCACCTCCCGCAGCTCGGCGACGGTGGCCGCGTGACCGGCCGGCTGGACGGCGCCGGGAGAGCCGAAGTCGTCGGCGCCGTAACCCCAACCGACCACCACCGTGTCGATGCCGTGCGCGGCCGCCCCGAGGACGTCGTGGTCGCGATCGCCGACCATGAGCACGCGGTCGGGGACGTCGCCCAGTTGGCTCAGCGCGTGCGCGATGACGTCGGACTTCGCCGACCGCACACCGTCGGGGCTGGCGCCCGCGACGACCTCGAAGTGCTCGTCGATCCCGAAGTGCTCCACGATGCGCTTGGCCATGGGCTCCGACTTCGACGTGGCGACGGCCAACCGCACTCCGGCGCCGCGCAGGTCGGCCAGCAGCGCCGGGATGCCGTCGAACACCCGATTCATCGCCCACCCCCGCGCCCCGTAGTCGGCCCGGTACGCGGCGATGGCGTCGTCGGCGCGGGCGCCCAACCCCATGCCCGCCAGCGTCAGATGCATCGGCGGTCCCACCACCAGGGCGGCGAGGTCACCCTCGGGGATCTCCGCGCCGATCTCGGTCAGCGCGTGGCGGAAGCTCGACACGATGCCCTCCGCGGAATCGGTCAGCGTGCCATCCAGGTCGAAGATCACCAACTGGGCACTCACCGCTCCATTGTCGCCGACTAGGGTCGTGATGTGGCAAACCGGACCCGCCTCGCCGACGTGATCGCGGTGCTCGACGCTGCCTACCCGCCCGCGCTGGCGCACGACTGGGACGCCGTGGGCCTGGTGTGCGGCGATCCCGACGAACCCGTCGAGTCCGTGACCGTGGCCGTGGACGCCACCGCCGACGTCGTCGCCGACCTGCCGCCGCGCAGCCTGCTGCTGGCGCACCACCCGCTGCTGCTCCGCGGTGTCGACACCGTCGCCGCCGACACCGGCAAGGGGGCGCTGCTGCACCGCCTGATCCGCTCGGGCAGCGCCCTGTTCACCGCCCACACCAACGCCGACGCCGCGGTCCCCGGCGTGTCCGACGCCCTGGCCGATGCGCTCGGCCTGGTGGTCGACGACGTCCTGGCGCCCGACGCCCAGGCCCGTCGCCTGGACAAGTGGGTGCTCTACGTCCCCACCGCCCACACCGATGCCGTGCGCGCGGCGGTGTTCGACGCCGGCGCGGGTACGCTCGGCGACTATTCGCAGTGCAGCTGGACCGTCGCCGGGGCCGGTCAGTTCCTCCCCGGTGCGGGGGCGACGCCCGCGATCGGGCGCGTCGGCGCCGTCGAACACGTCGCCGAGGACCGCATCGAGGTGATCGCGCCCGCCGCACGGCGCGCGGCGGTGCTGGCCGCGCTGCGGGCCGCCCACCCCTACGAGGAACCCGCGTTCGACGTCCTCGAGCTGGCGGACCTGCCGAGCGGTGTCGGCATCGGACGCATCTGCACGTTGCCGCAGCCCGAGACGCTCGCGGCGTTCGTCGCCCGTGTCACCACCGCGTTGCCCGCCACGACGTGGGGCGTGCGCGCCGCCGGTGATCCAGACGCCGTGGTGTCCCGCGTGGCGGTGTGCGGCGGCGCAGGCGACTCGCTGCTGGGCGCCGCCACGGCCGCAGGCGTGCAGGCGTACCTGACGTCGGACCTGCGCCACCACCCCGCCGACGAACACCGCCGCGGGTCGACGATGGCCCTCGTCGACGTGGCGCACTGGGCCGGCGAATACCCTTGGTGCGCCCAGGCGGCCGGCGTCATCAGCCGACGGTTCGGCGAATCGCTTCCGGTGCGCGTCAGTTCCGTGCGCACCGACCCCTGGAACGTGGAGCAGAGAAACACATGAAGGCAGATGCCGCACACCAACGTTCGCTGGCCGAACTCACCGTCCTGGACGCCGAGATCGGCCGGCTGAACCACCGTGCCAAGAACCTGGCCGAGCAAGCCCGCGTCGACGAGGTCGCCCAACAGCACCGTGCCGTCGCCGACCAGGTGACCGCGCTGCGCCTCGCGATCGAGGACCTCGACGCCGAGGTGGCCAAGTACGAACACGAGATCGACGCCGTCCGCCAGCGCGAGGACCGCGACCGCGCGCTCATGGAGTCCGGCACGTTGAACGCGAAGGCCCTGGCCGACGTGCAGCACGAGCTGCAGACGCTGGAACGTCGTCAGGCCAGCCTGGAGGACGATCAACTGGCGGTCATGGAGCGTCGCGAAGGCCTGCAGGCCGACCGCGACGCGCGGCAACGCGACCTCGACGAACTGCAGGCCACGCTCACCACCGCCCAGGTCGAGCGCGACCAAGCGCTCGTCGCCATCGACGAGGCCACGCAGGTGAGCGCGCAGCGACGGACCGAGATCGCCAGCCACGTCGGCGCCGACCTGCTGGCCGTCTACGAACGGCAACGGGCCGGAGGCGGCCCGGGTGCGGGCCTGCTGCAGGGCAGGCGCTGCGGCGCCTGCCGCATCGAAATCGACCGCGCCGACATGGCGCGCATCTCCGCCGCAGCCGCCGACGACGTGGTGCGCTGCCCCGAATGCGGCGCCATCCTGCTGCGCCAAGGAGATTCGCTGACGTGAAGGTCCTCGTCGAAGTCGATGGCGGCTCCCGCGGCAACCCCGGGCCTGCCGGTTACGGTGCCGTCGTGTGGTCGGGTGACCACGCCGACGTCCTCGCCGAACGCCGGGACGCCATCGGCGTCGCGACCAACAACGTCGCCGAATACTGCGGCCTGATCGCAGGCCTGGAGGCGGCCGCCGACGTCGGTGCCTCAGAGGTGGCCGTGGCGATGGACTCCAAGCTGGTGGTGGAACAGATGTCGGGACGCTGGCGCGTCAAGCATCCCGACCTGGTGCCGCTGCACGCGCAGGCCCGCGATCTGGCGGCGCGCTTCGAGCACGTCACCTACGCGTGGATCCCGCGCACCCAGAACGCCCACGCCGACGCCCTGGCCAACGCAGCGATGAACGACGCTGCCGGGCTTGGTGATTCGGCTGCCGTGCCGGAACCCGCGGATGCGCCTGCGGTGGCGCCGACGGGCGCCGAGGCCGCGCGCACGTCGCCGGGCTGGACCGGGGCCCGCGGCGCCCCCACCCGCTTGCTGCTGCTGCGTCACGGACAGACCGAGCTGTCCGTTCAGCGGCGCTACTCCGGCCGGGGCAATCCGCCGCTGACTGACCTGGGCCGTCACCAGGCCGAGGCGGCCGCCGCCCACCTCGCCGAGTCGGGCGGCATCAGCGCCGTGCTCAGCTCGCCGCTGCAGCGCGCGCTCATCACCGCCGAGGCCGCCGCGCGGGGACTGGGGCTCGACGTCCGGGTGGACGACGACCTGATCGAAACCGACTTCGGGGCCTGGGAGGGCCTGACGTTCGGCGAGGCGGCCGAGCGCGACCCCGACCTGCACCTGCGCTGGCTACGCGACACCAGCCTGCCGCCGCCCGACGGGGAGAGCTTCGACCAGGTGGCCGTCCGGGTGCGCCGCGCCCGCGACCGCATCGTGGAGCAGTACGCCGGGCAGACGGTGCTGGTGGTCTCGCACGTGACGCCCATCAAGACCATCCTGCGGATGGCCCTCGACGCCGGGGAGGGCGTGCTCTACCGGCTGCACCTCGACCTCGCGTCGCTGTCCATCGCCGAGTTCTATCCCGACGGGGCCTCCTCGGTGCGGCTGGTGAACCAGACGGCCTACCTGTAGCCGGCCGTCATTCGCGCAGGTGGAACTTCTCGCCGTGCACGCCGAAGATCGCCACGGCCTCGACCGGTCCCTCGACGGTGCCGAACCAGTGCGGCGTCCACGTCGAGAACTCCACTGCCTCACCGGGTTTGATGACGAAGTCGCGATCACCCAGCAGTAGCCGCAGCTTGCCGGAGAGCACGTAGAGCCACTCCTGCCCGTCGTGGGTGGGCAGCTCCTCGGGGGGCGTGCGCCGCCGTGCACTGACCCGGATCTTGAACGCGTGCAACCCGCCAGCCGGACCGCTGCGCGTCAGCGGCCAGTACGTGACGCCGTGGGCGGTGTGCGACGACCCCCGCACCCGCGGGTCGGGTGTCTCGGGTGCGCGCAGCAGGTCGTCGGTGCTGACCGACAGAGCCGACGCCAGCCGGGGGAGGTGGTCCAGCGCCAGCCTGCGCTTGCCGGACTCCAACCGGCTCAGCGTCGACACGTCGATGTCGGCGCGCGTGGCGACCTCCTCGAGCGTCAGCCCGCGCTGGGTGCGCAGCTCCCTGAGCCTGCGTCGCACCCGGAGGTCGACGTCGTCGTGCGCGCTTGCCTGCATGGCAAACCAGCTTGGCATCCGGACGCCCCGGCGGCAAGCTCGATGGCATGGAACACGTTGGCAGGGAACACGGTGGCATGAAGGACGTCTGGGACTGCATCGTCGTCGGAGGCGGAGCAGCGGGGTTGAGTGCGGCGCTGGTACTGGGCCGCGCGCGGCGCCGCACGCTCGTCGTGGACGCCGGTGCGCAGAGCAACCGCGCCGCGCACGGCATCGGCGGCCTGCTGGGCCACGACGGCAGGCCACCCGCCGAGCTCTACGCCCAGGGACGCGCCGAGCTGGGCGCCTACCCGAGCGTCGAGGTCCGCGACGACGAGGTGGTGGGTGGTACCAGGGCGCCCCACGGTTTCGCGCTCGACCTCGCCGACGGCACCGTCGTCCGTGCTCGCACCGTGCTGCTGGCCGCCGGGATGGACTATCGCGCACCGCAGATCCCGGGCATCGCCGAGGCGTGGGGCGTCTCGGTGTTCCACTGCCCGTTCTGCCACGGCTGGGAGGTGCGCGATCAGCCGCTGGCCGTGCTGGCCACCGGTGAGCGCGCCGTGCACTCGGCGCTGCTGCTGCGCAACTGGAGCGACGACGTGGTGGTGCTCACCAACGGCGCGGCGCTCGACGATGGCCACCGTGCCACGCTGACCGCGGCCGGGCTGCGCGTCGACGACCGCGCCGTGACGCGCTTCGTCGTCGCGGGTGACGCCCTGGAAGCCGTCGAGTTCGCCGACGGCCAGCGGCTGGCGCGGCGCGGCGCGCTGGTCGCCACCACCCTGCACCAGCGGTCCCCGCTGGCCGCGCAACTGGGCGCGATCGCGGTACCGGGCCCGGTGGCCGCGGACGCCCTGGTGGTCGACGAGTTCCAGCGCACGTCGGTACCCGGGCTGTTCGCCGCGGGCGACCACGCCGCGGGACTGCCGCAGGTGGCCACGGCCGTGGCGACCGGAAGCCTGGCGGGGGTCGCGGTGGTGCAGACCCTGCTGGCCGAGGAGGTGGGCCTGCCGGTGCCGCCGTGGCCCACGCACGCGCTGCCCGCCCAGGAGTACTGGGAACGGCACTACGGATCGCGCGAACGCATTTGGACCGGACGCGTCAACGCCCGCCTGGCCGCCGTCGTCGCCGACCTGCCCGCCGGCCACGCCCTGGACCTCGGCTGCGGTGAGGGCGGTGACGCGGTCTGGCTGGCCGAGCACGGGTGGCGGGTGACCGCCGTCGACATCTCCGAGACGGCGTTGGGCCGGGCCCGGGCCGAGGCCGACGCCCGCGGCGTCGCGGACCGCATCGCGTTCGCGCAGCACGACCTGTCCGACGACTTCCCCGAAGGCACCTTCGACCTGGTCTCGGCGCAGTTCCTGCACTCCACGGTGCGGCTGGAGCGGCCCACCATCCTGCGCAACGCCGCGGGGGCCGTCGCCCCCGGCGGGCACCTGGTGATCGTCGACCACGGCGCCATGCCGTCGTGGACGACCGGCGTGCCGCACGACCACCCGTTCCCGAGCGCCGAGGAGGTGCTCGCGCAGCTCGACCTTCCCGACGATCGGTGGGAACGGGTGCGGGTGGAGGCGCTCGAGCGCGAGGTCACCGGCCCCGACGGCGCGGCGACGACGCTGACCGACAACCTGATGGTGCTGCGCAGGCGCGCCTGACGGAGCGCCGGCGTGCGGTACCGTTGGCGGGCGGACGAGTTGGCCGGGCGGCCGCGGACACCGGGGGTCACCCCGGTGTTCGAGGAAAGTCCGGACTTCACAGAGCAGGGTGATTGCCAACGGCAATCCGAGGTGACTCGCGGGAAAGTGCCACAGAGAACAGACCGCCACCCCGCCCTCGGGCGGGCGGTAAGGGTGAAACGGTGCGGTAAGAGCGCACCAGCATTCCGGGTGACCGGAGTGGCTCGGCAAACCCCACCCGAAGCAAGGTCAAGCAGGCCGCGATCCGTCGCGGCTGCGCAGGCGCTCGAGGGTTGCTCGCCCGAGCCTGCGGGTAGACCGCTCGAGGCACCCGGTGACGGTGTGTCCAGATGGATGGTCGCCGCCATCCGTCCTCGCGACGGATGGAACAGAATCCGGCTTACAGGCCAACTCGTCCGCCCACCTCAGGTGGCCTTCTTGACCGCCTTGCGCAGCTTCGCCAGCGCCTCGTCGAGGGCGGCCTCCGACGTGCGCGCCACCTCGTCCTCGGCGGCGAACAGCAGCCCGTAGGTGAACGTGTCCTCGCCGGCGGCGTGCGCGGCCGTGGCCTCGTGCAGCAGGTGGGTGCGGCTGACGACGCTGTCCTGGTGGTCGCCGAGCAGCGTCTGGATGGTCTTGGCGCCGTCGGCGACGGCGACCGCGCCCGTGGCCGCAGCCGTGTACCGAAGTCGCTTGGCGCGCTTGCGGATTCGGTGCAGCGCCTCGTCCTTCTCCGCCGCCGACAGGTCGGGAGAGTCCTTGGCCTCGCGCGCCTGCTCCTCGGCCTTGCGCACCTTGCGGTAGGCCGACGCGACGCTGGCCTGCTTCGGCGGCTCTCCGCCTGCCGTGGCGGCCGGTTCGGCGTACTTCAGCTCGTCGAGCGCATCCAGCAGCCGGAAGTAGCGCTCCGAGCGCATCGCCGTCAGCGAGCGCTTGTGGCCGGCCGCGTAGCGGCGCTTGGCGCCCTCGACCAGGCGCTCGCGCACCGGCCCGCGCACCAGGTGAGCGGGCAGGGCGTCGAGCGTGCGCTCGTACTTCTCCGCCAGCACCTCGGCGTCCCGGGCGACGCCGAGCACCCCGGCCAGCAGCTTCAACTCCTCGAGCACCCAGGCGTCGTCGGTGATGCCGAACGACTCCTCGGAACCCTGGACCAGGCTGCGGATCTTGCGGGTGATCACCCGCATCTGATGCACCGCGTCCCACGCGTCGGCGCGCACGGCCCGGTCCCACACCAGCAACTCGCCGATCTGCTCGGCCACCGCGCGGTGCACCGGATCGTCGGGCAGCGGCCGCTCCTCGGCCGGGGCGACCGCCAGCACCTTCGCCAGCTTCGACCCGTGCCCGGCCGGCCGGGCGCCGGCATCGTGCAGGCGGTTGGCCAACCGGTCCAGCACCGCGGCGTCGACGCCCTCGGCCAACTCCAGTTCCCACTCCCGCCACGTCTGCTCGTCG
This sequence comes from Mycobacterium sp. DHQP2018-32-09, assembly GCF_058148405.1. NCBI lineage: Bacteria > Bacillati > Actinomycetota > Actinomycetes > Mycobacteriales > Mycobacteriaceae > Mycobacterium > Mycobacterium sp. DHQP2018-32-09. The sequence goes on from NZ_JBYVYK010000009.1 coordinate 51,273, forward strand.
CCGCCGGTGGCCGCGGCGGTCACCTGGTCGTCGCAGAACTCGGCGACCTGGCTGCCGTCGTGGCCGTACAGCCGCTCGACCCGGCGCACCGTGTCGATGCGCGCGACCGGCCGCAACGGACGGTCGCGCACGATCGCCAGCACCACGTCGCGCAGTTCCTCGGGCACCTCCGCGGAGTCAGCCGCGCCGTCACCGGCCCCGTCGGGACCTTCGTTCAAGGGCAACCGCACCTCCGTGCGGGCGTCGGCGCCCGCAGGCAGCTTCAGATGCCATCCCGCGTCCTCGCCGCCGGTGCGCCTGCGCAACGTCACGCGCTGGTTGGCGAGGTCCTGACCGGGGGTGTCGAAGTACACGGCCTGAAGGTGCTGCGGCTCGGACTGCTCGACGCGCGCCACCGACGACAACCCCTCGAAGGAGGGGTGGACGGTGTCCTCGGTCACGGCGAACTTGCGTTCCACCTCGACGTGACGGGACGCCTTGCGCTTGTCGGCTGCCATCTTCACCTTCGGTCGGCGGGGGACCCCGCAGTGCTGAATCGGCGGGGGACCCCGCGGTGCTGAATCGGCGGGGGACCCCGCGGTGCTGAATTCGTGAACAGGGTGCCACACCAAGGTTAACGACTCGGACCGTCGCCGGCGGCCGCTTCGACGGGTCGCCGACCGGCGTCGCCGCGCAGACCCGCCGGCGGTCGTCGGGGCGTGCGCTACCTTTGCGCCATGCCGGAATTCGACGCGTTGACCTTCACCCGGACCGGACCCGTGGCGGCCATCGTCTTGAACCGGCCCCAGGCCGCGAACGGCATGAACGACGTGCTCACCCGCGAACTCGCGACGGCCGCGGCCCTGTGCGACACCGCCGCCACCAAGGTCGTCACCATCACCGGCGCGGGCCGCTTCTTCAGTGCGGGTGGCGACCTCAAGGCCATGGCCGCCGCCGACGACGCCGGTGCCTTCGTCAAGGGCATCGCCGACGACCTGCATCGCGCGCTGTCGACGTTCGCACGCATGGACGCCGTCGTGATCACCGGCGTCAACGGCGCCGCCGCGGGCGCCGGCCTGAGCGTGGCCGCCGCCGCCGACCTCGCGATCGCCGCCGAATCCGCGACCTTCACCTCGGCCTACACCAAGGCCGGGCTGAGCCCCGACGGCAGCTCCAGCTACCACCTCCCGCGGCTCATCGGCATCCGCCGCACCCAGCAGCTCATGCTGACCAACCGCACGCTGACGGCGGCCGAGGCCCTCGACTGGGGACTGGTCACCGAGGTGGTGCCCGACGCCGACCTGCCCGCACGGCTGGAGCAGTTGGCCCGGGAGATGGCCGCCACGTCCCGCACGTCCAACGCCGCGGTGAAGCGCCTGCTGCTCGACACCTACGGCAACGGGCTCGAAGCGCAGCTCGAACTCGAGGGCCGCCAGATCGCACGGTGCGCGCGCTCCGCCGACGGTCAGGAGGGCATCGCCGCGTTCCTCGGCAAGCGCGCCGCCAGTTTCGAGTGACCGTCCGTCAGTAGGAGTGCGCCTCGTCGGGGAACGTGCCGCTGGCCACCTCGGCCGCGTAAGCCGCTGCCGCACGGCGCAATTCGCCGCCCACGTCGGCGAAACGCTTGACGAACTTCGCGGTCTTGCCCGCCGTCATACCAGCCATGTCCTGCCACACCAGCACCTGGGCGTCGCAGTTGGGGCCCGCGCCGATGCCGACGGTCGGGATGGTGAGCTTGCCGGTGATCTGCGTGGCGAGTTCGGCGGGCACCATCTCCAGTACCACCGCGATGGCACCGGCCTCGGCGACGGCGATCGCGTCGTGGATGGTCTGCTCCGCGGCGTCACCGCGGCCCTGCACGCGGAATCCGCCGAGGGAGTTGACGCTCTGCGGCGTGAACCCGATGTGGGCCACCACCGGGATGCCCGCCTGCGTCAGCGTGGCGATCTGCTCGGCCACCCGCTCGCCGCCCTCGAGCTTGACCGCCGCCGCGCCGGTCTCCTTCATGATCCGCGTCGCCGACTGCAGCGCCTGCTGCGGGCCGGCCTCGTAGCTGCCGAACACCAGGTCCGCGACCACCAACGCGTGCGGCGCCCCCCGCACGACCCCGCGGATGAGCGGGATCATCTCGTCCAGGCTCACCGGCACCGTGGTGTCGTAGCCGTAGACGACGTTGGCGGCGGAATCGCCCACCAGCAGCACCGGGATCTCGGCGTCGTCGAAGATGCGGGCGGTGGAGAAGTCGTAGGCGGTGAGCATCGCCCACTTGTGCCCTTCGGACTTCCACTTCTGCAGGTGATGGGACCTGACCTTGGTCCGCGACGGGCGCTGGTCGGCGGTCTCGCGGGCAGCACCGTACAACGTTTGCTCAGACATCGTCGTCCTTCGTCGTGTCGTCGTCCTCGAGGCCCATGCCGGGTCCCCGGGTGTGGTGACCCACCAAGTGTGGCACCGCTCGCCCGCCAGGTGAACGGCCGGTGAAGTGGGTTTCCTCACACCGTGGTGCCTCGAGCGGCCTACCATCGGCGGCATGGCAGGTCTTCAGCGGCTCAGCGGCCTCGACGCGAGCTTCCTCTACCTCGAATCCGCCGCTCAGCCCCTCCACGTGTGCTCGGTCCTCGAGATCGACACCGCGACGATCCCGGGTGGCTACACGTTCGACCGGATGCGCGACGCCCTGGGGCTGCGCATCAAGGCCATGCCGGAGTTCCGGGAGAAGCTCGCCGACAACCGCCTCAACCTCGACCATCCGGTGTGGGTGGAAGACCGCGACTTCGACGTCGACCGCCATCTGCACCGCATCGGGTTGCCCTCCCCGGGCGGGCGGGCCGAGCTGGCCGAGATCTGCGGCCACATCGCCTCGTTGCCGTTGGACCGGTCTCGCCCGCTGTGGGAGATGTGGATCATCGAGAACGTCGCGGGCCCCGACGGCCGGTCGGCGCAAGACGGCGGGCGCCTCGCGGTGATGACCAAGGTGCACCACGCCGGTGTCGACGGCGTCACCGGTGCCAACCTCATGTCGCAGCTGTGCTCCACCGAACCCGATGCGCCGCCGCCGGATCCGGTCGAGGGCGCCCGCCAGGCATCCGACCTCGAGATCGCCGTCACGGGTGCGGTGCGCTTCGCCACCCGGCCGCTCAAGCTGGTCAACGTGCTGCCCGCGACGCTGAACACCGTCGTGGACACCGTCCGACGCGCGCGCCACGGCATGACCATGGCGGCGCCGTTCGCCGCGCCCAAGACCGCGTTCAACGCCAACGTCACCGGCCATCGCAACGTCGCGTTCGCCCAACTGGACCTCGAGGACGTCAAGACGGTCAAGAACCACTTCGGCGTCAAGGTCAACGACGTCGTGATGGCGTTGGTGGCCGGCGTGCTGCGGCGGTTCCTGCTCGACCGCGGCGAACTGCCCGACTCCGACCTGGTCGCCATGGTGCCGGTCTCGGTGCACGACAAGTCCGACCGGCCCGGCCGCAATCAGGTGTCGGGCATGTTCGCCGGGCTGGCCACCACGATCGCGGACCCCGCCGAGCGCATCAAGGTGATCGCCGAGGCCAATTCCGTTGCCAAGCAACACAGTTCGGCCATCGGGGCCACGCTGCTGCAGGACTGGACGCAGTTCGCCGCACCGGCGGTCTTCGGCGTCGCCATGCGGGTGTACGCAGCCAGCCGGCTGACCAGCGCCAAGCCGGTGCACAACCTGGTGCTCTCCAACGTGCCCGGCCCGCAGGTGCCGCTGTACTTCCTGGGCGCCGAGGTCAAGGCCATGTATCCGCTCGGACCCATCTTCCACGGATCCGGGCTCAACATCACGGTGATGTCGCTCAGCGGGGGACTGGACGTCGGCCTGATCTCCTGCCCCGAGCTGCTGCCCGACCTGTGGGACATGGCCGACGACTTCCAGGTGGAACTCGACGCCCTGTTGGCCGCCACGCGGTAACGCGCTGTGCAGCGACTATGCCGCCTCATGGCAGCATGGTCAGCCATGAACCTCAGGAGCGGGCTCCTCTCGGCAGCCATGGTGATGACGGTGGCGACGGGCTGCAGTCAGGTGGTCGACGGGCAGGCGAAGATCGGCGTGCCCGCTCCCGGTTCCCCCATCGATTGGGCCCAGTGCGAGAGCGGCGAGACCGGCGACGCCCAACTCCCCTCCGGGGCGGAATGCGGCATGCTGTCGGTGCCCGTCGACTACGACAAACCCGACGGCGACGTCGCCCAGATCGCGATGATCCGTTTCCCCGCAACGGGAGCCAAGATCGGATCGCTGTTCATCAACCCCGGCGGACCCGGTGAATCCGGCATCACCGCCGCTGCCTCGATGGTGAGCGGCCTGCCCGAAACGGTGCGGGAGCGCTTCGACCTCGTCGGCTTCGACCCGCGCGGAGTCGGCGATTCCACGCCCGCGGTGTGGTGCAACTCCGACGAGGACAACGACCGGCAGCGCGCCGACCCCCAGGTGGACTACTCGCCCGAGGGCGTCGAACACATCGAGTCCGAGACCAAGGACTTCGTGAACCGCTGCGTCGACAAGATGGGCAAGGAGTTCCTGGCCAACGTCGGAACCAAAAGCGTCGCAAAGGATCTCGACGCCATGCGCGTCGCGGTGGGGGACGACAAGCTGACCTACCTGGGCTACTCCTACGGCACGCGCATCGGCGCCGCCTACGCCGAGGAGTTTCCCGACAAGGTGCGCGCCATGATCCTCGACGGCGCCGTCGACCCCAACGCCGATCCGCTCGAAGCCGACATCCGGCAGGCCGCCGCCTTCCAGACGGCCTTCAACGACTACGCCGCCGACTGCGCCAAGAACCCCACCTGCCCGCTGGGCACCGACCCCGCCAAGGCCGTCGACGTCTACAAGTCCATCGTCGACCCGCTGGTCGACAAGCCCGCCAAGACCGCCGACCCCCGCGGGCTCAGCTACGGCGACGCCATCATCGGCACCATCCTGCCGCTGTACTCGCCCAACCTGTGGCGCCACCTCACCCAGGCGCTCACCGAACTGCGTGCCGGCCGCGGCGACACCATGCTGGCGCTGGCCGACCTCTACATGGGCCGCGATCCCGATGGCCACTACAACAACTCGACCGACGTGCGCGTCGCCGTCAACTGCGTCGACGAACCCGCCGTCAAGGACCGCGACCGCATCGTCGAACAGGACAAGAAGGCCCGCGAGGTCGCCCCGTTCATGAGCTACGGCGAGTTCACCGGACACGCCCCGCTGGGCACCTGCGCCTTCTGGCCCGTACCGCCGACCTCGGAACCGCACGAGATCTCGGTCAAGGGCCTGCCGCCCATCCTCGTCGTGTCCACCACCAACGACCCGGCCACGCCGTACCAGGCCGGCGTCGACCTGGCCAAGCAACTCGGCGGCACGCTGCTGACGTTCGAGGGCACCCAGCACACCGTGGTGTTCCAGGGTGACTCCTGCGTCGACGACATCGCCGCCACCTACCTCGTCGACGTGCGCGTGCCCCCGGCGGGCGCCCGCTGCTGACCCAGCCGGCGACCGCGGCACCGCCGGTCAGATCACCGTCGCGTCACCGAAGGGTCACCGCTTCGCACCCGGTGCGACGGCGAACCCCTTACGCGTGCAAGCATGTCTGCCATGTGGCGGGTGGGCAGGCTCATGACGGCACCGCTCGCCCTCCTGACGGCCGCGGGCATCCTCGGCGCACCCACTGCCGCCGCCGAGCCCGACGTCGCCGCCGTCACCCCGCCGGCGTGGGGTAGCTGCGCACCGGTGATCGGTGGCGCGGCCGCCGCCGTTCCCACCGCCCAGTGCAGCACCGTCACGGTCCCCGTCGACTGGGACGATCCCGCGAACCCGGCGACCGCGCAGCTCGCCGTGATCCGCGTGCCCGCCACCGGCAACCGCATCGGCGTGCTGATGGTCAACCCCGGCGGCCCGGGCGCGTCCGCCGTCGACACCGTCGCGGGCATGGCCGCCGGCCTCGCGGGCACGCCCATCACCGAACACTTCGACCTCGTCGGCTTCGACCCGCGAGGCGTCGGCCATTCGACGCCGCAGGTGCGCTGCCGCACCGACGCCCAATTCGACGCGTTCCGGCGCGAACCGATGGTCGACTACAGCCCCGCAGGCGTCGCCCGCATCGAAGCGCTCTACGCCGGCCTCGCCCAGGGCTGCGTCGACCACACCGGATTGCCGTTCCTGGCCAAGGTCGGCACGTCGTCGACGGCCAGGGACATGGACGCCGTGCGCGCCGCACTCGGCGAGGAGCAGATCAACTACCTCGGCTTCTCCTACGGCACCGAGTTGGGCGCGCGCTACGCCACCCGCTACCCGGATCGCGTGCGGGCCATGGTGCTCGACGGCGCCGTGGACCCGACGTCGGACCCCATCGCCGAGAACCTGCGGCAGGTCGCGGGATTCCAGACCGCCTTCGACGATTACGCCGCCGACTGCGCCCGCTACGCCGACTGCCCGCTGGGGCGAGATCCCGCCCAGTTCGTGGCGCGCTACCACCAGCTGATCGACCCGCTGGCGCTGGCGCCCGCCCGTACCAGCGACCCCCGCGGGCTGAGCTACTCCGACGCCATCACCGGCACCGTCAACGCGCTGTACTCCCGGCAGTACTGGAAGTACCTCACCAGCGGGCTGCTGGGCCTGGCGCGCGGCACCGATCCCGGGGACCTGCTGATGCTGGCCGACGACTACGACCAGCGCGACGCCTCCGGGCACTACTCCAACCAGCAGGACGCGTTCACCGCCATCCGATGCGTCGACGCGCCCTACCCGCGTGACCCCGCCGTCTGGGCCGAGGCCGACCGCCGGGCCCGCCTCGCCGCGCCGTTCATGTCCTACGGCCAGTACACCGGATACGCCCCGCGTGACGTCTGCGCCATGTGGCCGGTCGCGGCCACCTCGCAGCCCGAGGGCGTCGCCTCACCCGGTGCGGGCAAGGTCGTGGTGGTCTCGACGACCCACGACCCCGCGACGCCGTACCAGGCGGGCGTCGACCTGGCCGCACAACTCGGCGCCGCGCTCGTCACGTTCGAGGGCACGCAGCACACCGTGGTGTTCAACGGCAGCCCGTGCGTCGACCCCGCGGTGGTGAGCTTCCTCGTCGACGGCGTCCAGCCCGCGCCCGGACTGCGCTGCTGAACCCCGGCTGCTGAACCCCGGCTGCTGAACCCCGGCGACACGGGTAGCCCGCACGTAACACGGATTTAACAGCTGGTGCCTACGCTGCGCACATGGACCGGCAGAAGGAATTCGTACTTCGCACGCTGGAAGAACGTGACATCCGGTTCGTCCGGCTGTGGTTCACCGACGTGCTCGGCTACCTGAAGTCCGTCGCCATCGCGCCCGCCGAACTCGAGGGGGCCTTCGAAGAGGGCATCGGGTTCGACGGCTCGTCCATCGAGGGCTTCGCCCGCGTGTCGGAAGCCGACATGGTCGCCCGCCCCGACCCCTCCACCTTTCAGGTGCTGCCGTGGACCACCAGCGCCGGCAAGCACCACTCCGCCCGCATGTTCTGCGACATCACGATGCCCGACGGCTCGCCGTCGTGGGCCGACTCGCGCCACGTGCTGCGCCGCCAACTCGCCAAGGCCAGCGACCTCGGTTTCTCCTGCTACGTGCACCCCGAGATCGAGTTCTTCCTCCTCAAGCCCGGCGAGGACGGCGAGCCCCCCGTACCCGCGGACAACGGCGGCTACTTCGACCAGGCCGTGCACGACTCCGCACCCAACTTCCGCCGCCACGCCATCGACGCCTTGGAGCAGATGGGCATCTCGGTGGAGTTCAGCCACCACGAGGGCGCTCCCGGCCAGCAGGAGATCGACCTGCGCTACGCCGATGCGCTGTCGATGGCCGACAACGTGATGACGTTCCGCTACGTCGTCAAGGAGGTGGCCCTCGGCGAAGGCGTGCGGGCGTCGTTCATGCCGAAACCCTTTGCGCAGTACCCCGGTTCGGCCATGCACACCCACATGAGCCTGTTCGAGGGCGAGACCAACGCCTTCCACGACCCCGAGGATGCGCTGCAGCTGTCCGACGTCGGCAAGTCCTTCATCGCCGGCATCCTGGAACACGCCAGCGAGATCAGCGCGGTCACCAACCAGTGGGTGAACTCCTACAAGCGCCTGGTGCACGGCGGCGAGGCGCCCACGGCGGCGTCGTGGGGTGCGGCCAACCGCTCGGCGCTGGTCCGGGTGCCGATGTACACGCCGCGCAAGGCGTCGTCGCGGCGCGTCGAGGTGCGCAGCCCCGACTCCGCATGCAACCCGTACCTGGCCTTCGCGGTGCTGCTGGCCGCCGGGCTGCGCGGCGTCGAGAAGAACTACCAGCTGGGCCCCGAGGCCGAGGACAACGTGTGGACGCTGACGCCCGAGGAGCGTCGCGCCATGGGCTACAAGGAACTGCCCGGCAGCCTCGGGGTGGCACTGGAGGCCATGGAGAACTCCGAACTGGTCGCAGAAGCCTTGGGGGAGCACGTCTTCGACTTCTTCCTGCGCAACAAGCGCAAGGAGTGGGAGGACTACCGCAGCCACGTGACGCCGTTCGAACTCAACGCCTACCTGTCGCTGTAGCCGCCAGGCCCGGCAGGCGCGTGCGCTAACGTCGACGGGTGTCCAAACCCGCCACGCAGCGCCCGACGCTGCCCAGTGTCGGAAGGCTCGGCCTCGTCGCCTCCACGGCGCGCGACGACCTCGACCGGCTCGGCTGGAACACCGACGCACACATCGAGCTGCTCTGGTCGCTGTCCCGGGCGCCCGACGCCGACGAAGCCCTGCGCGCCATCGTCCGTCTCGCCGACGCGCTCGGCGACGACTGGCCCGAACTGGACCGCGCCCTGCTGACCGACAAGGCGCTGCGCGGCAGGCTTTTCGGTGTCCTGGGCTCGTCGCTCGCCCTCGGTGACCACCTGGCCGCCCACCCCCGCTCGTGGCGTCTGCTCGCCGGTGCCGTCACGCTGCCGACCGCGGCCGAGCTGCGCGAGGCGTTCCTGGCCGTCGCCGACGCCGACACGTCCCCGCGGATCGTGCACACCCTGCGCGTGCACTACCGCGACCGCCTGCTCGTGCTCGCCGCGCTCGACGTCGCACCGACCGTCGAGAACGAACCCGTGCTGGCCTTCCCCACCGTCGGGCGCCACCTCGCCGACCTCGCCGACGCCGCGCTGGCGGCCGCCCTGGCCGTGTCCACCCGCGCGGTCTGCGGCGCCGACACCCCGCCGGCACTGGCGGTCATCGCCATGGGCAAGTGCGGGGCCCGCGAGCTGAACTACGTCAGCGACGTCGACGTCATCTTCGTCGCCGACGACGCCGGCGAGACCGCCATGGCCCTCAACACCCGCATCGCCGGGGAGATGATGCGCCTCGCCGGTGAGGCCTTCTTCGAGGTGGACGCCGCCCTGCGGCCCGAGGGCAAGCGCGGGCAGCTGGTCCGCACCCTCGAGTCGCACGTCGCCTACTACGAGCGCTGGGCCAAGACGTGGGAGTTCCAGGCACTGCTCAAGGCCCGGCCCGCGGTCGGCGACGCCGAGCTGGGCGCCCGTTACGTCGCGGCCCTCATGCCGATGGTGTGGACCGCCTGCGAGCGCGAGGACTTCGTCGCCGACGTGCAGGCCATGCGGCGGCGTGTCGAGGAACTGGTGCCCGCCGGGGTGCGTTCCCGCGAGATCAAGCTGGGCACCGGGGGATTGCGCGACGTCGAGTTCGCCGTGCAGCTGCTGCAACTCGTGCACGGCCGCACCGACGAGTCGCTGCACGTCGCCTCCACCGTCGACGCACTCGCCGCCCTCGGCACGGGTGGATACGTCGGCCGCGACGACGCCGCCAACCTCACCGCGTCCTACGAATTCCTCCGACTCCTGGAACACCGCCTGCAACTGCAGCGCCTCAAGCGCACCCACATGCTGCCCGAGGCCGACGACGACGAGGCGATGCGCTGGCTCGCGCGCGCCGCGCACGTCCGGCCCGACGGGCAGCGCGATGCGCTCGGCGTGCTGCGCGAGGAACTCAAGCGCCAGAGCATGCGCGTGTCCCGGCTGCACGCCAAGCTGTTTTACCAACCGCTGCTGGAATCCGTCGGCGCCACCCCCGCGGCCCACCTGGCCGCCGCGGGCATGACGACCGCGGCCGCCGAACGTCAGCTCGCGGCCCTCGGCTACGAGGGTCCGCAGAGTGCACTCACGCACCTGGCGGCGCTGACCAGCGGTGGCGGCCGCCGCGCCACCGTGCAGCAGGTGCTCCTGCCGACGCTGCTCGACTGGCTGTCCGACACCCCCGACCCCGACGCCGGGCTGCTGGCCTACCGCAGGATCAGCGAGGAACTCGCCGACCAACGCTGGTATCTGGCCGCGCTGCGCGACGAGGGCGCCGTCGCCAAACGGCTCATGCACGTACTCGGCACGTCGGCGTACGTGCCCGATCTGCTCATGCGCTCACCCGAGGTGATCCAGCAGTACGCCGACGGACCGAACGGGGCCAAACTGCTCGAGGTCGACCCGGAGGCGTTCGGCCGCGCCCTCGTCGCCTCCGCCGGCCGCCACCCCGACCCGGTGCGGGCCATCGCCGCCGCCCGGACGCTGCGCCGCCGCGAGCTGGCCCGAATCGCCTCGGCGGATCTGCTGGGTCTGCTCGACGTCACCGACGTGTGCGCGGCGCTGACGTCGGTGTGGGTGGCAGTGCTGCAGGCCGCGCTCGAATCGGTGATCCGGGCCAACACCCCCGTCGGCGGAGCGCCCGCGACCATCGCGGTGATCGGCATGGGCCGCCTCGGCGGCCGCGAACTGGGCTATGGGTCGGACGCCGACGTGATGTTCGTGTGCGAACCGGTGGGCGGGGCCGACGAGTCCGTCGCGGTCAAGTGGTCGGTGAGCATCGCCGAACAGGTGCGTGCCCGGCTCGGGACGCCGAGCGCCGACCCGCCACTGGAGGTCGACGCCAACCTGCGACCCGAGGGCCGCAGCGGGCCGCTGGTGCGCACGCTGGCGTCGTATCAGGCGTACTACGCCCAGTGGTCGCAACCCTGGGAGGTGCAGGCGCTGCTGCGCGCACACTGCGTGGCGGGCGATGCCGATCTGGGCCAACGCTTCCTGCTGATGATCGACGCCATCCGGTACCCGCCCGACGGCGTCTCGACGAAGGCCGTACAGGAGATCCGGCGCATCAAGGCGCGTGTCGACGCCGAGCGGTTGCCGCGCGGCGCGGACCCCAACACGCACACCAAGCTGGGTCGCGGCGGGCTGGCCGACATCGAGTGGACGGTGCAGTTGCTGCAGCTGCGCCACGCCCACCGGTTGCCGTCGCTGCACAACACGTCGACCCTGGAGACGCTCGACGCCATCGGGGCCGCCGAACTGGTCGCCGAGGGGGACGTCGACCTGCTGCGTCAGGCGTGGCTGACGGCCACCAAGGCGCGCAATGCGCTGGTCCTGGTGAAGGGCAAGCCCACCGATCAGCTGCCGGGCCCGGGTCGGCTGCTCAACGCCGTCGCCGTCGCCGCCGGCTGGCCCGAGGGCGACGGCGGCGCGTTCCTGGACAACTACCTGCGGGTGACCCGCCGCGCCAAGACCGTGGTGCGCAAGGTGTTCGGAGAGTAGCCGCATGCAGTTCTACGTCAGCACCGCGTTCCTGAACATCGACGAGGTGGTCGAGGTCGCCAGGGCCGCAGACGATCTCGGGTACGACGGGATGGGCATCCCCGACCACGTCGTGAACCTCGAGACGCTGGCCACGCCCTACCCGTACACCAAGGACGGCTCTCGGCGGTGGGAGGCGTTCACGCATTGGCCCGATCCGTGGGTGACCATCGGGGCCATCGCGCTGGTGACGCAGCGGCTGCGCTTCGTGACCACGGTGTACCTGCCGGCGATGCGGGACCCGTACTCGGCGGCGAAGGCCATCGGCACGGCAGCCTGCCTGGCGCAGGGCCGGCTGGAACTCGGCGTCGGCGTCGGTTGGTGCGAAGAGGAATTCACCCTGATGGGGCAGCCGTTCGCCCGCCGGGGCAGGCGCACCGACGAGATGCTGCGGCTGATGCAGGCCCTGTGGCAGCCGGGATGGACCGAGTTCGACGGCGAGTTCTACCGCACACCGCGGCTGGAGATGGAGCCGACGCCGCCGCCCATCCCGATCTACGTGGGCGGGCTGTCGGACGTCGCGCTGCGCCGCGCGGCCCGCCACGACGGCTGGATCGGCGACCTCATCGACACCGAGCGTGCCCTCGCCGCCGTGGATCGCATTCGGCAGGTGCGGGCCGAGAACGGGCTGGGGATGCGCGATTTCACGGTGCTGACGCCGCTGACCGACGCGTTCACCCCAGAGCACTACGCGCGGGCCGAAGACGCGGGCGTCACGGGCATCATCACCATGCCGTGGATGTTCTACGCCGGGCCACAGGCCACGCTGGCCGAGAAGATCGACGGCATGCGGCGCTTCCGGGCCGACCTGGGGCTGGACGGTTGAACCGTCTGCTAGGCCCTGCCGCGCACGGCGTCCAGCGCGTACGCGCCGCCCCCGGTGAACACCAGCGCCAGGAACGCGAAGCAGAACAGCACGGCGGCCTCGCCGCCGTTCTCGATGGGCCAGAAGGCCTTCGGCATGTGCGCGGTGAAGTAGGCGAACGCCATCTCGCCGGCGCCGACGAAGGCCGCCGCGCGGGTGGCCAGGCCGACGATGAGCAGCACGCCCACCACCAGCTCGATGATCCCGGCCCACCAGTAGGGCCACGTGCCGACGGGGACCGGTCCGCCGCCCCCGGATGCCGAGGGCCAGGCCATCAACTTCTGGGTGGCGTGCATCGTGAACAGCAGGCCCAGCACGACGCGGAACACGCTGATCATCGCGGGGGAGAAGGCGGTCAGCTTGGTGTCCAGAGAGGTCTTCACGTGCAGCACCCTACTATTCGGACTTGAGTCCGGATAGTCGAGTGCCCACGGGCCCGTCGATTCAGGCCGTTCTCCCGGATTCGGCGACACCCCGGCGGTGGACGTCGTGGACGTCGAGCCCCGCCGCCGGGGTGCGCTCGACTCAACCGATCGACTCGCGGAACTGCACGCCGCGCTGAGCAGCCGCCATCCAGTCGGCCACGTCGACCACCGGATGCAACGCGAACTCGTTGAGCGGGCCGAACTCCAACGCGCCCTCGAGGAGCGCGGCGGCATCGTCGGTCTCGACGACGGCGAACCCGCCGCCGCCGTCGACGCGGCCGAGGAAGTGGTGGAACGTGGTGCCCGCCGGCTGCTCCCACTTGGAGAACAGCGCGACACCGCGCTTGACGGCCTCCTCGTTCTCCCGCTCCGACCCGTTGAGCCTGGTCGTCCAGGACATTACGTACTTCATCTGATCGCTCCCGTCGTCGCTTGTCGGATGCGAACGAGGGTGCGCGCGTCACCGCCGGAACGCGCCACATTGGACGACGCCGCGTCGGCCTCCTTTCCGGTGAAACGGTTAGGTGCCCGAAGAGCTCCTTGCCGAGGCCCGCGCCGACACCGCCGCGACGACGCAAAATGCCCCGTCCGCGGGGGACGGGGCATTCGCGACGACCGGGGTTACACGTCGTAGTAGAGCGAGAACTCGTACGGGTGAGGACGGATCTGGATCGGCATGATCTCGTTCTCCCGCTTGTAGGAGATCCAGGTCTCGATCAGGTCCTCGGTGAACACGCCGCCCTCGGTGAGGTAGTCGTGATCCTGCTCGAGCTTGTCGATGACCGCGGACAGCGAGGTCGGCGCCTGCGGGATCGCGGCGGCCTCGTCCGGCGGCAACTCGTAGAGGTCCTTGTCGACCGGCGTCAGCGGCTCGATCTTCTTCTTGATGCCGTCGATGCCCGCCATGAGCATCGCCGCGAACGCGAGGTACGGGTTGCCCGAGCTGTCGGGGCAGCGGAACTCGAGGCGCTTGGCCTTCGGGTTGTTGCCCGTGATCGGGATGCGGACGCACGCGGAGCGGTTGCGCTGGCTGTACACCAGGTTGATCGGCGCCTCGTAGCCCGGCACCAGGCGCTTGTAGGAGTTCACCGTCGGGTTGGTGAACGCCAGCAGCGACGGCGCGTGGTGCAGGATGCCGCCGATGTAGTGGCGCGCGATGTCCGACAGCCCGGCGTAGCCCGACTCGTCGTGGAACAGCGGCTTGCCGTCCTTCCACAGCGACTGGTGGGCGTGCATGCCGGAGCCGTTGTCACCGAACAGCGGCTTGGGCATGAAGGTGACGGTCTTGCCGTTCTGCCACGCCGTGTTCTTGATGATGTACTTGAACAGCAGCACGTCGTCGGCGGCGGCCAGCAGCGTGTCGAACTTGTAGTTGATCTCGGCCTGACCGGCGGTGCCCACCTCGTGGTGGCCCCGCTCGAGCACGAACCCGGCGTTGGTCAGGTTGGTGGCCATCTGGTCGCGCAGGTCCACGTAGTGGTCGTACGGCGCCACGGGGAAGTAGCCGCCCTTGGGGCGCACCTTGTAGCCGCGGTTGGGGGAGCCGTCGGCCTCGAAGGGCTCGCCGCTGTTCCACCAGCCGGACTCCGAATCCACCTCGTAGAAGGTGCCGTTCATCTTCGAGTCGAAGCTCACGGAGTCGAAGATGTAGAACTCCGCCTCGGCGCCGAAGTACGCCGTGTCGGCGATGCCGGTGCTGACCAGGTAGTTCTCGGCCTTGCGGGCCACGTTGCGCGGGTCGCGCGAGTACGCCTCGCGCGTGAACGGGTCGTGCACGAAGAAGCTCAGGTTGAGCGTCTTGGCGGCCCGGAACGGGTCGATGCGCGCGGTGTTGGGGTCGGGCAGCAGCATCATGTCCGACTCGTGAATGGACTGGAAGCCGCGCACCGACGAACCGTCGAACGCGAGACCGTCCTCGAAGACGCTCTCGTCGAACGCCGAAGCCGGGATCGAGAAGTGCTGGACGACACCAGGGAGATCGCAGAACCGAATGTCGACGTACTCGACTTGTTCGTCCTTGATCAGCTTGAAGATGTCGTCGGCCGTCTTGTCTGCCACTGAGTGTTCTCCTTGTCGGTCGTACCCGCCGACTGACGCTATGGACACCATGTTGCGCGGCAGTCAACCGAATGTTGCGCCGACGTTACGCAATGCGGCCGGCCGGTGCTGGGCGGCACGACACTATCCTGGCCGTATGGCGCGCACCTCCGGTTCCGGTCTCGGCTCGTGGCTGTCGGGTCCCGGCAACTCGGACGCCGGCGCGTATCCCGGCGAGAGGCTCGGGCTGCCCGAGGACGGGCCGGGCTCGATCGCCCGCTTCGGACGGCGCCTGGCCGCGCTGATCGTGGACTGGGTGCTGGCCCTGGGGTTGGCGGCGTTGCTCATCACCCTGCTCGGCGCCGACGTCGCGGTGCAAACGGGACAGTTGGTGGTCTGGTTCGTGCTCGGCGTGGCCTCGGTGCGGCTCTTCGGTTTCACACCCGGACAGGCCGTCCTAGGACTGCGGGTGGTCACCGTCGACGCCGCGGGCGTCGGGGGCGGCGTCGGCCTCGGACGGCTGCTGCTGCGCGGACTGCTGATCGTGCTGGTGATCCCGGCGCTGTTCACCGACGCCGACCATCGCGGCCTACACGACCTGGCCTCCAAGACCGCCGTGATCAGGCGCTGACCTCCAGGCCTCGGTCAGTACGCTCAGGCCTTGTGGCGGATGCGGCCGTCCATCATCGTCATCACCACCCTGGCCGTGTGGATCTCGTGCGGGTCGACCGCGAACACGTCCTTGTCCAGCACGATCAGGTCCGCGAGCTTGCCCACCTCGATCGAGCCCACCTTGTCCTCCAACCGGATCTGGTGCGCCGCGCCCAACGTGTTGGCGCGCACCGCCTCGGCCACCGTCAGCCGCTGATCGGCGGGCGCCAGCACCGGGGCAGCGGGGTTGCCGATCAGCTGGCGCGTCACGCCGATCTGGATCGAGTCCAGCGGCCTGTACGTCGAGAAGTAGCCGGCCGCGGGCCAGTCGGTCCCCAGCGAGACCCGACCACCGGTGCGCAGCACGTCCTGGATCCGGTAGAACTCGTCCTTGCGTGGCGCCCCGTAGCGGGCCGCCATGTTCACCACGGTGTCCGGATCCGCCGAGAACCAGTTCGCCGAGAACTCCGCACCCACGCCCAGCGCGCCGAAGCGCGCGCTGTCGGGATCCTGCACGTACACCAGATGCGCGATGGTGTTGCGCCGATCCCGCGGCGGGTTCTTCGCCACGGCGGCCTCCAGCGCGTCGAGCGCCACGCGGGCGGTGCGCTCGCCGCACGCATGCACGTGCATGTCGATGCCCGCGGCGTCGATCTGGTCCACCAGCTGATGCCACTGCTGCTCGGTGAACGGCGACCCGCCGATCGAGTCCGGTTTGTCGGCATACGGCTCGATGAGCCACGCCGTGTACCCGCCCTGAGTGCCGTCGCCGACGATCTTGATCATGCCGACCTGGACCAGATCGGTGGCGACCCGCGAGCGCGCTTCGGTGAACTTCGCGACGGCGTCGTCGAACGGCGGTGACTTGACGCTGTAGGACGCCACCACCCGGAACGGCAGCGCGTCGTTGCGTTCCACGGCGGCGTACAGCCCGATGATGTCGGCCTGGTCGCCGCCCACCGGCGGCACGCCGGCGTCGAACACCGCCGTGATGCCCGCCTCGGAGGCCTTGGGCAGCCACTCCTCGAGCATGCGCTGCATGCCCGCGGCATCGATCGGGTCGATGGCGTTGACCAGGCTCAGTACCGCGTTGATCTCGAGCACGTAGCCCGTGGGGTCACCGTTGGCGTCGCGGGCGTAGTAGCTGAACCCGGGAACGGGGTCGGGGGTGCCGCGCGACACGCCGGCCGCCTCGAGGGCGGCGGTGTTGGCCCACATGCTGTGGGCGTCGATCGCGAAGAAGAACCCCGGCCGATCCGGCAACACCGCGTCGAGTTCCTGGCGCGTCGGCCCCTCGGGGCCGAACATGTCCACGCGCCAACCGAATCCGCGCACCGGGCCCTCGGGATGGGCCTTCGCGTAGGCCGCGATGGCCGCCAACGCGTCCTGCCTGGTGGGCACCTGCAGGTCCACGCCGTGGCTGAGGAAGGCGCCGAGGAACGGGTGGATGTGACCCTCGACGAAGCCCGGCAGCAGCAGCCGGCCCGCCAGGTCCACCACGCGGGTGTGCGGCCCGACGCGCGCCATCACGGTCGCCTCGTCGCCGACGGCGGTGATGGCGTTGCCCGTGACCGCGACGGCCTCGACCCACTCCGCCGGGCCTGCCACGGTGTGGATGCGGCCGTTGTGGAACACGACGTCGGCGTCGCCGGCGTCGTTCCCGCTCTCGGCGCCGTTGCCTGCCGGGCCCGAGGCGGGTCCTGCCGAACACGCCGCGACGGCCGTCGCGGCGATCATCACCGTCGCGGCGGTGCGCAGCACCCTACGGCGGGGGGTCTGCGCGCCGAACGCGGCGAAGTGCGGGGCCCAGTCACATGCGGTGCACACCGCGATATTGTCGCCGACGAAAATTAACTCGGCAAGGCTGCCGCGCGTCGACTACTTGCGGCGCACCGTGCGCTGCACGCCCCGCATCTTGGCGTTCCCCGGCAACGGACCCTTCGGCATCGCCGCCGGCCCCACGCGCGAACCCAACGCCGCCAACCGCGACTCGAGCGAATCCATCTGCTTCGCCGTGATGTTGGCGGGCAGCTTGTTCAGATGCCGCTCCAGCTTGGCCAGCGGCACCTCGCCCTCGCCGTTGCCCACCACGAAGTCGTAGATCGGCGTATCGCCGATCAACCGCGCCGTGCGCTTCTTCTCCTGCGCCAGCAGCGGCTTGACCCGGGACGCGGCACCCTCGCCGACGAAGATCACCCCGGGCCTGCCGATCACGCGGTGCACGGCGTCGAAGTGCCCCGTCGCCGCCACACCAGGGGTGACGCGCCACTTGCCGCGCAGGTTGTCCAACGCCCACGCCGCCGCGCCCGTCTGACCCTCGGCCTTGCGGTACACCGACTTCTGCGCGCGCCTACCGAAGATGATGAACGCCACCAGGGCGCCCAGCACGATGCCCAGCGGAATCAACGTCACCATGGTGAACGTGCTGCCACTGAGCACGCCCGTGACGACCGCGGCCGCCACGATGAGGACGAACGCCCCGATCATGTACGGCAGGAGGCGCGAATCCTCCTTGCGCTGAATCTGGAACGCCTGCCACAGCTGACCGCGCCGTTGCTTCGACGCCGCCTTGCGCTGTGCCTTCGCCTCGGCCTTGGCGGCCTTCACCTCGGCGGGGTTGCGTTTCTTCGCCATTTGTCCAGTTTACGGTGCGACCGCGGCGCCATCGGCAGCGCGCGCCCGCATCACTTCCTGATACAGCCGGCCCGCGCGATACGACGACCGGACCAGCGGACCGGAGAGCACGCCGGGGAACCCGATGCCCTTGGCGTAGTCGGCGTGCTCGACGAACTCCTCGGGCTTGACCCACCGCTCGACCGGATGGTGACGGGCCGACGGCCGCAGGTACTGCGTGATGGTGATGATGTCGCAGCCCGCAGCCAGCAGGTCGTCCAACGCGGTGCGGACCTCCTCGGGGGTCTCGCCCATGCCGAGGATCAGGTTGCTCTTGGTCACCAGACCGAATTCGCGGGCCGCGGTGATCACGTCGAGGCTGCGCTGGTAACGGAACGCCGGACGGATCCGCTTGAAGATGCGCGGCACCGTCTCCACGTTGTGCGCCAACACCTCGGGACGGGACTGGAAGACCTCGTCGAGTTGTTCGGGGACGGCGTTGAAGTCGGGGATCAACAACTCCACACCGGTGTTCGGGTTCAACGCCTTGATCTGACGCACCGTCTCGGCGTACAGCCACGCCCCGCCGTCGGGCAGGTCGTCGCGCGCCACACCGGTGACCGTCGAGTACCGCAGGCCCATGGCCTGCACGCTCTCGGCGACGCGGCGCGGCTCGTCGCGGTCCAGTTCGGCGGGCTTGCCGGTGTCGATCTGGCAGAAGTCACACCGCCGGGTGCACTGCTCGCCGCCGATGAGGAACGTGGCCTCACGATCTTCCCAACACTCGTAGATGTTCGGGCAGCCCGCCTCCTCGCACACCGTGTGCAGGCCCTCGCGGCGCACCAGCGCCTTGAGTTCGGTGTATTCGGGGCCGGTCCTCAGCGTCGTCTTGATCCACGGCGGCTTGCGCTCGATGGGCGTCTCGGCGTTGCGGACCTCCAGGCGCAGCAGCTTGCGGCCGTTCGGGTCGACACTCACGACGTCAATGCTACCGACGGAGTGCCGTCGAGTGCTCCCGCCACCGCCGCCGCCACCAGCTCGGTGACCTCGCTCACCGTCACGTCGCGCCCCAACTCCCGCGACAACGACGTCACGCCGGCGTCGGCGATGCCGCACGGCACGATGTTGCCGTACGCGCCCAGATCGCAATCGCAGTTCAGTGCGAACCCGTGCAGCGTCGTCGCGCGGGCCACCCGGATGCCGATGGCCGCGACCTTGCGCTCCGGCAGACCCGCTGTGCGACTCGCGGGCACCCACACCCCCGAACGGCCCTCGACCCGCGTGGTGGCCACGCCCAGCGTCGCGCACACCGCCATCAACGCATCCTCGAGACGCCGCACGAACTTGACGACGTCCAAGGGCTCGGCCAACCCGACGATGGGGTAGCCGACGAGCTGGCCGGGGCCGTGCCAGGTGATCTTGCCGCCCCGGTCGGTGTCCACGACGGGCGTGCCGTCGGCCGGACGCTCGTGGGGTTCGGTACGCCTGCCCGCCGTGTAGGTCGGCGGGTGCTCCAACAGCAGCAGTGTGTCCGGACCGCCCGCCGCCCGGGCGGCCGCCACCTCGCGCTGCAACTCCCACGCCTCGCGGTAGTCGACGACACCCAGTCGCCGCACGGCCACCGGCGTGCCCGCCGAGCGCACCGAATCCGTCATCGTGGTCACGCTACTCGCACTCAGCCGTCGTCCCCGCGGGCCGTGGCGCGCGCCGTCGCATATGCCAGTGCCTCGCCGATGGTCTCGTGGTGGAACTCGAACCCGGACCGCTCGAGGACCGCGGGGATGACGCGCTGACCGCCCAGCACGCCCTCGTCGGCGAACTCGCCCAGCACCGCCCGCAAGGCGAAGCCGGGCACCGCAAGGGGAGTGGGCCGATTCACCGCGCGGCCCATCGCCGCCGTGAACTCCGCGTTGGTCACCGGCGCCGGACCCGTCATGTTGACCGGGCCCGCCACGTCCTCGCGGGAGATGGCGAACAGCAGGGCCCGCACCTCGTCCTCGAGGCTGATCCACGGCATGTACTGCCGCCCGCCGCCGAGGCGGGCGCCCAGCCCGAGCGCGAACAACGGGCGCAGCCGGCTCAGCAGGCCGCCCGACGGGGACAGCACCAGCCCGGTGCGCGCCAGCACCACCCGCGCGCCCGCCGCCGTGGCGACCGCCGTCGCGGCCTCCCAGTCGACGCACAACGTCGCCAGGAACCCGTCGCCCGGCGGTGCGGTCTCGTCGGTGATCCGGTTGCGCGTGTCGCCGTAGAACCCGACGGCGCTGGCGTTGACCAACACCGGCACACCCGCCTCGGCCACCGCATGCGCCAACACCTCGGTGGGGCCGATGCGGCTGTCGCGCAAGCTCTGCTTGAACGCGCCCGACCAGCGCTTGGCGCCGACGTTGACCCCGCACAGGTTGACCACGGCGTCGGCGTCCCGCAGGGCGTCGGCGTCGAAGTCGCCGGTGTCGGGGTTCCAGAACACGTCGTCGGCGTTCGTCGGGGCACGTCGCACGATGCGCAGGACCCGGTGGTCGGCCGCGCGCAGCGCGGTGACCAGGGCCGAGCCGATCAGGCCCGAGGATCCTGCGATCGCGATGACGGAACCGGGCGTGGTGGCCACGTCGCGCACACGCCCCTTACAGACCCAGGTCGGCCTCGAAGGCTCCCTCTTCGAGGCGACGCTTGATGGTGGTCAGGAACCGGCCGGCGTCGGCACCGTCGATCAGTCGGTGGTCGTACGTCAGCGGCAGGTACGCCACCGACCGAACGCCGATCGACTCGTTGCCGAACTCGTCGACGATGACCCGCGGGCGCTTGACGATGGCACCGGTGCCCAGCATCGCCGCCTGCGGCGGAACCAGGATCGGGGTGTCGAACAACGCCCCCTGGCTGCCGATGTTGGTGATCGTGAACGTGCCGCCGGACAGCTCGTCGGGCTTGAGGTTGCCCGACCGGGCGCGCGCCGCGATGTCCGCGATGGCCCGCGCGAGGCCCGCCAGCGACAGGTCACCGGCGTTGTGCACCACCGGGGACAGGAGGCCCTGCTCGGTGTCCACCGCGAAGCCGAGGTGCTCGGCGTCGTAGTAGGTGATCTCCTTGGTGTCCTCGTCGTAGCTGGCGTTGACGTTCGGATGCGCCTTGAGCGCGTCCACGACCGCCACCGCGAAGAACGGCAGGAACGTCAGGTTCACGCCCTCGCGCTCGGCGAACTTCGCCTTGGCGCGCGCCCGCAGCGCCACGATCTTGGTGAGGTCCACCTCGTGGGTCTGCGTCAGCTGCGCCGTGGTCTGCAGGCTCTCGCGCGTCTTCTTCGCGGTGATCTGACGGATGCGGTTGGCCTTCTGCGTGGTACCGCGCAGATGCGCCAGGGCCGGGGCGGGCGCCGGAGCCTTCGAGGCGGGTGCCGACCCGGACGCCGCTGCGGGCTCGGGAGCCTGCGCCGCCGCGTCCTTCTCGCCGGCCGCCGCCAGCACGTCCTGCTTGCGGATGCGACCACCGACGCCGGTGCCCTTCACCGTCGCCAGGTCGACACCGTGCTCCGACGCCAGCTTGCGCACCAGCGGTGTGACGTACGGGCTGGCGTCACCGTTGGACTCGCCGTTGGTCGCGGCGGGCTTGGGTTCGGGCTTGGGCTCGGGCTTGGGTTCCGGCTTGGGTTCGGGCTTGGGTTCCGGCTTGGGTTCCGGCTTGGCTTCCTGCTTGGGTTCGGGCTTGGGCTCCGGCTTGGCTTCCTGCTTGGGCTCGGGCTTGGGCTCGGGCTTCTCCTTGGGCGCCGACCCCTCGGCGCCGATCGTGCCGAGTTCGCCGCCGACGGCGACGACGTCGTCCTCCTCGGCGCTGATCGACAGCAGCGTGCCCGCCACCGGCGACGGGATCTCGGTGTCGACCTTGTCGGTGGAGACCTCGACGAGCGGCTCGTCGACGGCGACGCTGTCACCGACCTTCTTGAGCCACCGCGTCACGGTGCCCTCGGTCACGGACTCGCCCAGTTCGGGCATCTTCACCGACGTGGCGTCCCCACCGGATGCGGTGGGCTCGGACTGCTCCGGCTCCTGCTCCTCGGCGGCGGGCTCTTCCTGCGCCGCCGGCTCCTCGGCCGGCTTCTCCTCCTCGGCGGACTCCTCGGCGGACTCCTCGGCGGCGGGCGGCTCCGCCGAGTCCCCCGACGAATCGGCCTCTTCGCCGGCCTCGCCGATCAGCGCCAGATCGCCACCGACCTCGACGGTGTCGTCCTCCTGCGCGATGATCTTGGTGAGCACACCCGCGGCGGGCGCCGGAATCTCGGTGTCGACCTTGTCGGTGGAGACCTCGAGCAGGGGCTCGTCGACTTCGACGGTGTCACCCTCCTGCTTGAGCCACCGAGTGACGGTCCCCTCTGTGACGCTCTCGCCGAGTGCGGGCATCTGGACGGAGATGGCCATGTCTTCTGACTCCTAGACGGTCGCTCGTGCCGGTGCAAAAACTCGCGCCACCCATCCTGTCACGTCGCCGTGCCGCGGTCGTCGCAGACCTGCGGACTGTGCGCTCTGGCACTATCGAAGGAGGTGTCGGCCGCCGGACAGGGCGTGAGATCCGAAGGAGTGGGCGTGGGACTGTTCGATGGGTTTCGCCGTCGCGGCGGCCGTCGTGACGCAGGCACCGATCCCGCAGCCGACCTCGCCTACATGAAGGACTGGGTGGCCACGCACGTCGGCGTGGAGGCGTTCGTCGAACCCAAGACCACCGTCACCGACGTCACGGTGGTCCTGGTCGCCACCGACGGGGAGTGGACGCGGCGGCGCGCCGGTGGGCAGTCCGGGGCCCGCAAACTCAACCAGCGGCTCGGCATCCCCGTCTACGACGTGCAGAAGGTGGGCTACCCGCAGCGCATGCGTGACTACGACGCGCGGCGGCGCATCGAGCGCAAGCGCGCCGAGCGCCACGCGCTCGAGTGAGTCCAGGGCGCCACGCGCTCGAGTGAGTCCAGGGCGCCACGCGCTCGAGTGACGCCGGAGCGCCACGCGCTCCAGTGACGCCGGAGCGCTACCCGTTCTTGGCGATGTCCTCGATGGCGGCGAACATCGTGCGCGTCGGCACGCCGGTGCCGCCCTTGCCGGTGTAACCCCACGGGCCGCCCGTGTTGTAGGCCGGACCGGCGACGTCGACGTGCGCCCACTGCACCCCGTCGGCGACGAACTCCCGCAGGTACACCCCCGCCACCAGCATGCCGGCGAACCGCGAGCCGCTGATGTTCGCCAGGTCGGCGACCGTCGACTTCAACTCGTCGGCGATCTCGTCGGGCAGCGGCATGGGCCAACCGTTCTCGCCGACCCCCTGCGAGAGGGCCGCGACCCGGTCGCGGAACTCGTCACTGCCCATCACCCCGGGCGTGCGCGCACCGAGCGCGACGAGTTGCGCACCCGTCAGCGTGGAGGTCTCGATGAGGTAGTCCGGCCGGTCCTCGCAGGCGCGCACGATGGCGTCGGCCAGGATCAGCCGACCCTCGGCGTCGGTGTTGAGCACCTCGACGGTGATGCCGCCGTACTGCGTCAGCACGTCACCGGGGCGCTGCGCGGTGGCCGACGGCATGTTCTCGGCCATGGGCACCGTGGCGATGACGTCGACCGGCACCCGCTGCTTGGCGGCCAGCACGACGGTGGCCACGACCGCGGCCGCGCCACCCATGTCCGACGTCATCTGATGCATGTTCGCCGCGGGCTTGATGGAGATGCCGCCGGTGTCGAACGTGATGCCCTTGCCGACCAGCGCGACGGTCTTGGCCTGGGCCGGGTCCGCCGCCAGCGTCGACCCCCGGTGGATCAACCGCACCAGCCGCGGCGGACGGGACGACCCCTTGCCCACGCCGACGATGCCGCCGTAGCCGCCCGCCTCCAGGGCCGCCTCGTCGAGCACCTCGACCTCGAGGCCGGCTGCCTCGCCCAAAGCCCTTGCGCGCTCGGCGAATTCGGCCGGGAAGAGGTGGCTCGGCGGGGTGTTCACGAGATCGCGTGCCGTGGCGACGGCGGTGGCGACGTCGACGCCCCTGGCTGCCTGCTCCTCGGCGTCCGACGCCGTCGACAGCACCGTGATCGACGTCAGCCCGGCGTCCGACGGCGCCGTCTTCTGGCTGCGGAAGTCGGTGAAGCGGTACGCGCCCAAGACGAGGCCCTCGACGGTGGCGGCGACGTCGACGTCCGACAGCGTGGTGACGACCGCCTCCGCGCCCGACAGCGCGCGCGCCGCCGCGCCCGCCGCCCGCCGGATCAGGTCCGCCGGATACGCGTCGCGGGCCTTGCCCAGGCCGACCGCGACGACGCTCGCGACCGGCAGTCCGGGCACCACCAGGCGCGTGGTCTGCTCGGCCCCACCCTTGGCGCGCAACGCCGCCAGGGCCGCCTCGATCTCGCCGACCGCCGCGGCGTCCAGGAACGGCGTGGCCAGTACCGACACCGCGTCCCCGTCGTCCCCGTCGCCGGTGACGACTCCCACGATCAGCACGGCAGGCGCGCTGCCCTCCTGCGGCAGGGCGGCGGACACGGTGACGGCGGGGGACTGGTATCCGGGTGCGGTGCTCATGGAGACCCACCCTAGCTAGGGTGTGACCGTGACTTCCGTGCGTCCCACCGACCTGTTGCAAGGCCCTCTCGAGGACCGTCACCGCGCGCTCGGCGCCAGCTTCGCCGAGTTCGGCGGCTGGCTCATGCCGGTGTCCTACGCCGGGACCGTCGCCGAACACCACGCCACCCGGAACGCCGTCGGCCTCTTCGACGTGAGCCACCTGGGCAAGGTGCTCGTCAAGGGCCCCGGTGCGGCGGCCTACGTCAACTCCGTGCTCACCAACGACCTCGACCGCGTGGGCCCCGGCAAGGCGCAATACACGTTGTGCTGCACCGCCTCCGGCGGGGTGATCGACGACCTGATCGCCTACTACGTCTCGCCCGACGAGGTGTTCCTGGTACCCAACGCCGCCAACACCGCCGCCGTGGTGGCGGCGATGCGCGCCGAGGCGCCCAGCGGCGTCGAGGTCACCGACGAGCACCGCTCGCACGCGGTGCTCGCCGTCCAGGGGCCGCGGTCGGCCGAGGTGCTCGGTGCGCTGGGCCTGCCCACCGACATGGACTACATGGGCTTCGCCGACGCCGAGTACGACGGCGTCGCCGTGCGGGTCTGCCGCACCGGCTACACCGGCGAGCACGGCTACGAGCTGCTGCCCGAATGGGACCGTGCGGCCACGGTGTTCGACGCCCTCGTCGACCGGGTGCGGGCCGCCGGCGGCGAGCTGGCAGGCCTGGGCGCCCGCGACACCCTGCGCACCGAGATGGGCTACCCGCTGCACGGGCACGAACTGTCGTTGGAGATCAGCCCGGTACAGGCCCGCTGCGGCTGGGCCGTGGGGTGGCGCAAGGACGCGTTCTGGGGGCGTGACGCGCTGCTGGCCGAGAAGCAGCAGGGTCCGCGGCGCACGCTGCGCGGCCTCAAGGCGCTGGGGCGCGGCGTGCTGCGTGCCGACATGACGGTGCTGGCAGGGGACACCCCCGTGGGCCACACCACGTCCGGAACGTTCTCTCCGACACTCAAACTGGGCATCGCGCTGGCGCTCGTCGACACCGCCGCCGGCGTCGCCGACGGCGACGTGGTGGCCGTGGACGTGCGTGGCCGCCGCCTCGACTGCGAGGTGGTCGCACCCCCGTTCGTGGACGCGAAAACCCGCTAGCCCCGAGTTATACAATTCCTCCATGACCGACGGCCACCTCGAATTCTCACTCGCCCGCAACACCACCCCGGCGAGCGACGAGGTACGAGCCGACGTGCTGCGCGACCCCGGGTTCGGCCGGTATCACACCGACCACATGGTGGTCATCGACTACACCGACGGCCGCGGCTGGCACGACGCCCGCGTCGTGCCCTACGGACCCATCGAACTGGACCCGTCGGCCGTCGTCCTGCACTACGCGCAGGAGGTGTTCGAAGGGCTCAAGGCCTACCGCTGGGCCGACGGATCCATCGTGTCCTTCCGGCCCGAGGCCAACGCGGCCCGGCTGGGCCGCTCGGCACGCCGCCTCGCCATTCCCGAGCTGCCCGAAGACGTCTTCCTGGAGTCGCTGCGCCAGTTCATCGCCGTCGACGGCGACTGGGTGCCCGCCGCGGGCGGCGAGGAGTCGCTCTACCTGCGGCCGTTCATCATCGCCACCGAGCCCGGCCTCGGCGTCCGACCCGCCACCGAGTACCGCTACCTGGTCATCGGCTCGCCGGCCGGCGCGTACTTCAAGGGCGGCATCAAGCCCGTGTCGGTGTGGCTGTCCACCGAGTACGTCCGGGCCAGCCCCGGCGGCACCGGGGCGGCGAAGTTCGGCGGCAACTACGCGGCCTCGCTGCTCGCCCAGGCCGAGGCCGCCGAGCACGGGTGCGACCAGGTGGTGTGGCTCGACGCCATCGAGCGCCGCTACGTCGAGGAGATGGGCGGGATGAACCTGTTCTTCGTCTTCGGCAGCGGCGGCTCCGCGCGGCTCGTCACCCCGGAGCTGAGCGGTTCGCTGCTGCCCGGCATCACGCGAGACTCGTTGCTGCAGTTGGCCACCGACGCCGGCTTCACCGTCGAGGAACGCAAGATCGACGTCGACGAGTGGCAGAAGAAGGCCGCCGCAGGCGAGATCACCGAGGTGTTCGCCTGTGGCACGGCCGCCGTCATCACGCCGGTCTCCCACGTGAAGTCCGGTGACGGCGACTTCACCATCGCCGACGGCGAACCCGGCGAGGTCACCATGGCGCTGCGCGACACCCTCACCGGCATCCAGCGCGGCACCTTCGCCGACACCCACGGCTGGATGACCCGACTGGGCTGACGGTCAGCGCACCGCAAGCCCCAGCGCGGCCAGCGTCGTCGTCACCTCGACGGCCGCACCCAGCACGTCGCCGGTGATGCCGCCGAAGCGGCGCACGCAGTGCTCCACCAGCAGCGCCGTCACGGCCAACGCCAGCAGCACCGCCAGCGGGCCCTGCCACGGCCGCGGCGTGACGAACGCCGCGGCCACGGCGAGCGCCACGGTCCACGCCGCCACCACCGGGACCGGTTGCGTGCCCGCGACGAGCGCGCCCAACGTGCTTCCCGGCGCGGCGGGCACCGTGCGCCGGCACGCCAGCACCACCGCCACCCGCCCCGCGGCGACGGCGACCACGACCGCGAGGGGGCCGGCCACCGAGAACGACAGGGACTGGACGGCGAGCGTCACCACGACGGCCGCGACGCCGAACGGTCCCGCCGTGCCGTCGCGCATCACCGCCAGCGCCCGTTCGGGCGGGCCGTAACAGCCGAGCGCGTCGACGGTGTCGGACAGCCCGTCGACGTGCAGCCCCCGCGTCGCCAACAGCAGCGCAGCCACCGCCAACACGCCCGTCAGCGGGCTGCCCTCGCCGAAACCCCGTGCAGCGAGCCAGATCACGCCGGCAGCCAGGAAGCCCAACCCGACGCCGACTGCCGGCAGCGCGGTCAGGGTGGCGCGGCCCAGGGGATGGTTGCTGCGAACGGGCAGCACCGTCGCGAACGCCCAGGCGGACGCGAGCGGCCCGATCACGGCTCGCGGTTGGACACGGCCGCCTCGTCGAACGTGGCCATCGACGCCAGCGTCGCGACGGCGGCGCGCAGCACGGGCAGCGCCACGGCGGCGCCGGTGCCCTCGCCGAGGCGCATGCCGAGATCGACGATCGGGTCCAGGCCCAACCGGCGCAGCGCGAGATCGTGGGCGGGTTCGGTGGAGCGGTGGCCTGCCTGCCACCACTGGCGGGCGCCGGGCGCCAGCCGGTCGGCGACCAGCGCAGCCGCGGTCACCACGACCCCGTCGAGCAACACGGGTACCCGGCGTACGGCGGCCTGGGCCACGAAGCCGGCCATGGCCGCGAGGTCCGCGCCCCCACACGCGCGCAGCAGCGCCACGGGGTCGGCGACTGCCGTGCGCCCGCGGTACAGCGCGTCGCGGACGGCGGCCGTCTTGCGCATCCACCCCTCGTCGTCCACCCCGGTGCCGCGGCCCACCACCGCCACGGGTTCGGCGTCGGTGAGTGCGGCGACCACCACGGTCGCCGGCGTGGTGTTGCCGATGCCCATGTCGCCGGCGATCAGCAGGTCGGCGCCCGCGTCGACCTCCTCGTCGGCGATCCGGCGGCCTGCGGCCAGCGCGGCGACCACCTCGTCGTCGGTGAGCGCGTCCTCGACGGCGATGTTGCCGCTGCCGCGCCGCACCTTGTGCGCACCCACCTCGGCCGACGCCGGCTGGTCACAGTCCACGGCCACGTCGACCACGCGGACCCGCGCACCCGCCAACTCGGCCAGCACGTTGATGGCCGCGCCCCCGGAGGCGAAGTTCGCGACCATCTGCGCGGTGACCTCCGCCGGGAACGCCGACACTCCCGCGGCGGTGACGCCGTGATCTCCGGCGAACACCACCACGGTGGGCCGGGCGAACTGCGCGGGCGGGCACTGCCCCTGGCAGGACGCCACCCAGACGGACAGGTCTTCGAGCCGCCCCAGCGCCCCGGGCGGCTTGGTGAGCGTGGCCTGCCTGGCCCGCGCGGCAGCGGCGGAGGCGGCGTCGGGTGCGGTGACGACGAACGCGTCGGACGAGGCGGTCACGCCCGTCAGGCGATCTTGGTGCCGCGCTCGACCTGCGGCCGCGGGGCCCGCATGCGGCGCAGCTGCGACGCCCGGCTGGCAGCGTAGAAGCCGAGCTTCCAACCACTTTCGACGTTGTCGGGGAACTTCGCATCGACCATCTTGTTCACCTTGCGGCCGACGATCACGCCGTCGACCACCATGACGAGGACGAGGACGAGCATGGCCGGGGAGATGAAGCGCTGCACCTCGAGCGAGGGCACCGACAGCATCACGAACACCAGGACCAGCGCCGCGGGCATGAACAAGCCGAGGACGTTGCGGCGGGCGTCGACGATGTCGCGGGCGTAGCGGCGCACCTCGCCCTTGTCGCGGGGGAGGAGGTAGGCCTCCTGACCGGACATCATCTTCTCGCGGCGCTCGCTCATCTCGGCACGACGCACGGTGCGTTCCGCGCGGCGCTCCTCCTTGGAGAGCTTGGGCCCGCCCATCTCCTTGCGTCGCTTGCGCGCCTCGGCCGACGTCATCGGCGCCGGCGCCACGGGGCCACGCTTGCGGGCGACCTCGTTGCGCTTCGGCGTGGGGCGACCCTTCGGCGCCGTCTGGCGAGTGGCCTCGGCGGACCGATCGATGCCGTCGTCGGCCGGGACGGACGCCTCCGGTTGAGGGTCTTCCTTCTTGCGGCCGAGCAGTTTCACGCCCGCCAGGGTACTTGAGGCGACGGCCGCCGTTCGAGCCCGCTCCGGCACCGCGGCCCACGCGGCCGATCGCGTGCGATCAGCCGCGAGTGAGTCGGGGAATAGGCTCCCGAGGGGGTACCGTTGAACGAGACCGACGCATGAGTATGCACAGGGAGAAGCAATGACTGTTCAGGACGAGTCGACCACCGCCACCCACGGCGTGACCCTTTCCGACGCCGCGGCGTCCAAGGCCAAGGCTCTGCTGGACCAAGAGGGCCGCGACGATCTGGCGCTGCGCATCGCCGTGCAGCCCGGCGGATGCGCCGGCCTGCGCTACAACCTCTTCTTCGACGACCGCACCCTCGACGGCGACCTCACCGCCGAGTTCGGCGGCGTCTCGCTGACCGTCGACCGGATGAGCGCCCCCTACGTCCAGGGCGCCACCATCGACTTCGTCGACACCATCGAGAAGCAGGGCTTCACGATCGACAACCCGAACGCCACGGGCTCGTGCGCGTGCGGCGACTCGTTCAACTGATCGACCTGCACGGCTGAGCTCCGCCGGCCGCGCCCGGCCCTAGAACTGGCCGGTGCGCGGCAGGTAGGAGCAGACCAGCGTGTCGTTGCCCTGCACCAGGATCTGGGCGATCGCCTGACGCTCCGCCTGCCCCTGCGTGCGCGACGGTTGCACCTGCATGCTGAACAGCACCTGCGCCTGATTCGGCGACCACTCGACGATCTTGTCGATCGACGTGACCTGAGCACTCTTGTACTGCCTGCGGAAGGCGTCGCTGGCAAGGTTCGCCAGCGACATGTCGGACTGCTTGTCCTTGATGTCGTCGAACAATCCGCACGACGCGTTGCGGGCGATCGTCTGGTCGTCACCCCGGCTGAGCGCATCCACGTAAGCCTGGATCGCCGTCTTCGCGCGATCGGGTGACAACACCCCCGACGCCGAATCCGAGCCGCGGTTGGCGAGCGCCACACCGGCGACCACCGCGCCGATCACCACCACCACCAGCACGCCCAGAACGGCCCACAGCACCGGCTTGCGGCCCGACCGCTTCGGGTAGGGCACCGGCGGCGGCAACGCGCCCGGGTACGGCGGCTGCTGCGGAAACGGTTGCGGGGGCGGATACGGCCCACCGGGTCCAGGCCCGAGGGACCCGCCGGGAGGCGGGTAGTTCTGGGGCGACGATTCGGGGTACGGGAATGTGCCGGCCATGTCGTTGTTAGGCTAGCGCACCGACCTGCGGCAACGGCGAAACCAGTGCATGCCCGGGTGTCAGTAGTCTTTCCACGGGCCACGAATCGGGCCCGGAATCGGCGCTGATGAGCGCGGCAACGACCAAAGCAGTCCCGAAAGAGGAGCATTCAGCGTGACCATTGCGGTGACCGGATCGATCGCGACCGACCATCTGATGAGGTTTCCCGGCAAGTTCTCCGAGCAACTGTTGGCCGAGCATCTCCAGAAGGTCTCCCTGAGCTTCCTGGTCGACGATCTCGTCATCCACCGCGGTGGCGTCGCGGGAAACATGGCCTACGCCATGGGCATCCTCGGCGGCAGCCCCACGCTGGTCGGCGCCGTCGGCCCGGACTTCGGCGACTACCGCACCTGGCTCACCGACCACGGCGTCGACTGCTCCCAGGTGCGCGTCTCCGCCGACGCCTACACGGCGCGGTTCGTCTGCACCACCGACGAGGACATGGCGCAGATGGCGTCGTTCTACCCCGGCGCCATGTCCGAGGCGCGCGACATCGACCTCGCGGAGGTGGTCGCGGCCACCGGCAAACCCGACCTGGTGATCGTCGGCGCCAACGACCCCGACGCGATGTTCCGGCACACCGACCAGTGCCGCGAGCTGGGCCTGGCGTTCGCCGCGGACCCCAGCCAGCAGCTGGCCCGGCTCAGCGGCGAGCAGATCCGCTCGCTCATCGACGGCGCCGCCTACCTGTTCACCAACGACTACGAGTGGGACCTGCTGCTGCAGAAGTCCGGCTGGTCGGAGGCCGAGGTGATGAACCAGATCGAGCTGCGCGTCACCACGCTGGGGGAGAAGGGCGTCGACCTGGTGGGGCGGGACGGCACCTTCGTCCACGTCGACGTGGTGCCCGAAACCCACAAGGAAGACCCGACCGGCATCGGCGACGCATTCCGCGCCGGCTTCCTCACCGGTCGCGGTGCCGGGCTGAGCCTCGAGCGCGCCGCGCAGCTGGCCTCGCTCGTCGCGACGCTGGTGCTCGAGGCGCCGGGCCCGCAGGAGTGGACGTGGGACAAGGCCGCCGGCGTCCCGCGTCTGGCCGCCGCCTACGGCGACGACGCGGCCGCCGAGATCGCCGAGGCGCTGTAGCCGGGCGCGCTCAGAGCTGCACGGGGTAGTGCGGCTCGCGGATCTCGGGCGTCACGCTGCCCTCGACGAAGATGGCGTGCCACAGCATGAAGATCAGCACCGTCCACAGCCGTCTGCTGTGATCGGAGACGCCGTTGCGGTGCTCGTCGAGCATGCCGCGCACGGCGGCGAGGTCGACGAGATGGCCCGCCTGGGACGCCGCGACCGTCGCGTACGCCCAGTCGAGCAGTTCGCCGGCGCGCAGCCAGTGCCGAATCGGCACGGGGAACCCCAGCTTCGGCCGGTTCAGCACGTGCGCGGGCACGATGGGCTCCAGTGCGCGACGCAACGCGTACTTCGTGGTCGCCCGGGTGATCTTCTGCTCGTACGGCAGCCGGGAGGCCACCGCGAACACCTCGGGATCCAGGAACGGCACCCGCAACTCGAGCGAGTTGGCCATCGTCATCTTGTCGGCCTTGACCAGGATGTCGCCGCGCAGCCACGTGAACAGGTCGACGTGCTGCATGCGCGCCACCGGATCCCAGCCGGCCGACTCGGCGTACAGCGCCGCCGTGACGTCGGTGTGGGTCCACTCCGGCCGGAACCGTCGTAGCGTCGCGCGCAACTGCTCGTCGGAGAAGCTGCGCGCGTTGCCGTAGTACCGCTCCTCGAGCGTCTGCGATCCGCGGTGCAGCAGGCTCTTGCCGCGCATGCCCTCCGGCAGCGGGCGCGACGCCTTGCCCAGGGACTTGCGCACCGGCCGGGGGAGCAGGTCGAACGGCTTGAGCGACAACGGCTCCCGATAGATCGTGTAGCCGCCGAACAGCTCGTCGGCGCCCTCGCCGGACAGCACCACCTTGACGTGCTTGCGCGCTTCGCGCGCGATGAAGAACAGCGGCACCAGCGCCGGATCGGCGACCGGCTCGTCGAGATACCAGACGATCTCCGGCAGCGCGGCGACGAACTCGGCCTGGCCGACCACCTTCGCCACGTGCCGCGCGCCGATGGCCTCCGCCGAGGCCACCGCGACGTCGACCTCTGAGAACCCCTCGCGTTCGAACCCGGTGGTGAACGTGATGAGTTTCGGGTTGTGCCGCATCGCCAGCGCCGCGATGGCCGTCGAATCGATGCCGCCCGACAGGAACGCGCCGACGGTGACGTCGGCACGCATGTGCTTGGCCACCGAGTCCTCGAGCACGGCGGTGATCTCGTCGTAGCGGGCCTGCTCGCCCCCTGCGGTGAACGGCACCGCCGAGAAGCGCGGCCGGAAGTACCGCGTGATCTCCGGTGCCGACCCCGGCCGGATGCGGGCGTAGCAGCCCGACTCCAGCCTGCGGATGCCGCGATGCAGCGTCTCGGGTTCCGGCACGTACTGCAGCACCGTGTAGTGCTGTGCCGCCCGCTCGTCGAGCGCGGTGTCGAATCCGCCGACGGCGGCGAGGTCCAGCAGACACTTCTTCTCGCTGCCGACGGCGGTGCCACCCGCACCCGTCGCCAGGAACAACGGCTTGATGCCGAACGGGTCGCGCGCGCAGAACAGCTCGCGCTCCACGGTGTCCCAGATGGCGAACGCGAACATGCCGCGCAGCCGCGTCAGCGCATCCGGGCCCCAGTGGTGGAAGGCCGCCACGATGGCCTCGCCGTCGCCATCGGTGTGGAACGCCGCCCCGTGTTCGGAGCGCAGCGCCTCGCGCAATTCCAGGTAGTTGTAGATCTCGCCGTTGAACACCAACACGTAGCGGTCGGGCGTCTCGGCGGGACCCCAGCGCAACGGTTGATGACTGTGGGCGATGTCGATGATCGACAGCCGGTTGAAGCCGAGGACGACCGCGGGCGCGGCCGTGTCGTCGGCCCACGTTCCCGGCTCGTCCGGGCCCCGGTGACGCATCAGATGCGAGGCACCGGAAACAGCCTCTACCAGGCCCGCCGTGCTCTCAGCGGACGGATCGGTCAGGTACGCCAGAAGTCCGCACACCCGACGAGTATGCCGAATGCGGAGGTGTGTCGAGACCCGCACCCGGGTGTGGTCTACGCTGCGTAGTATTCGGTTCGGTCGAACCCCGGCATGACTTCACTAGGAGGCGCCAACGTGACCGCTCGCGGGCTTAAGCTAGCGGCGTTGTCCGCGGTTCTGGGCGGTATGACGCTCGTGCTCAGCGGCTGCGACTTCCACACGGTCTTCGGCCTCGGCTGGCCGACCGGCATCACCCCCGAGGGCAAACTCAACCGCGACCTGTGGGTGTGGTCGGTCATCGCGTCGTTCGTCGTCGGCGGCATCGTCTGGTTCCTGATCTTCTGGACGAGCGCGTTCCACCGCAAGAAGAAGACCGACACCGACCTGCCGCGGCAGTTCGGCTACAACATGCCGCTCGAACTCGTGCTGACGGTCATCCCCTTCCTCATCATCTCGGTGCTCTTCTACTTCACCGTGGTGGTGCAGGAGAAGATGCTGTACAAGGACCCCAACCCCGAGGTGGTCATCGACGTCACCGCGTTCCAGTGGAACTGGAAGTTCGGGTACCAGAAGATCGAGTTCGCCGACGGCACCCTGAGCTACGACGGCGTCGACAACGCCCGCAAGGAGGCCATGGTCTCCAAGCCCGAGGGCACGTACGAGAACGGCGAGGAGCGGGTGGGCGCCATCCGCGGCCTCAACCCCGAGGACCGCACGTACCTCAACTTCGACAAGATCGAGACCGTCGGCACCAGCACCGAGATCCCCATCCTGGTCCTGCCGAAGGACAAGCGCGTCGAGTTCCAGATCGCATCCGCGGACGTCATCCACGGGTTCTGGGTGCCGGAGTTCCTGTTCAAGCGCGACGTGATGCCGGATCCCAAGGCCAACAACTCCGACAACGTCTTCCAGATCAGCAAGATCGAGCAGACCGGCGCCTTCGTGGGTCGCTGCACGGAGATGTGCGGCACCTACCACTCGATGATGAACTTCGAGGTTCGCGTGGTCGAGCCCAACGACTTCAAGGCCTACCTGCAGTTCCGTGAGGACAACCCGAACGCCACCAACGCCGACGCGCTGATGGCCATCGGATTGCCGCCGACCGCGGTCACCACCAAGCCGTTCGACACCCGTCGCGGTGAACAGGCTCCCGAGGCGAGATAAGTAAGTAGGGACGACACCTCATGCACATCGAAGCCAGGCTGTTCGAGTTCCTCACCGCGTTCTTCGCGCTCTGCGCGGTGGGTTACGGCGTCCTGACGCACCTGTTCGCCAACGGCGGCATCGAGTGGGCCGGCACCACCGCGTTGGCGCTGACCACCGGCTTGTCGCTCATCACCGGCACGTTCTTCCGGTTCGTGGCCCGGCGCCTCGACACCCGGCCCGAGGACTACGAGGACGCCGAGATCGCCGACGGCGCCGGGGAACTCGGCTTCTACAGCCCGCACAGCTGGTGGCCCCTGGCCATCGCGCTGTCGGCGTCGGTCACGGCCGTCGGCGCGGCGCTGTGGCTGCCGTGGCTGATCGTCGCCGGCGTGTGCTTCGTCCTGGCGACGGTGTCCGGCCTGGTGTTCGAGTACTACATCGGTCCCGAGAAGCACTGACCCCACGCGGGCAGGTAACGATCCGGGCGACGGTTTGCCGTGGCACCGCGTCTCGAGGTCCCTGCCCCCCGCGGGTTGGGTACTGTGGCCCCGGCACGGTCGCTCACGCTCGTCACGGTGACGTCGCGCCGAATGGACAGTCGAGATCGATGGGCTGAAGAGGACAGGCGATGAGCGGGCCGAACCATCCTGGGCCGGACTCCCCGACGCCGGACGAACCGCGACAGGACGTCCCGGCCACCGGCGAGACGGAGATCTACTCCCGTGCGTACTCCGCACCGGAGTCAGAGCAGTTCACCAGCGGTCCGTACGTACCGCCCGAGGCCGGACTCTACGACTACGACACGTTCGATCCCGCGGCCACCCAGTACACCCCCGATCCGCCCAAGTGGCCCTGGGTCGTCGGCGTCGTCGCCATCATCGCGGCCATCGCCCTCGTGGTCTCGGTGACGCTGCTGGTGGCCCGCACGGACAGCTCCGAGACCGCGGCGCCGTCCACCACGACCACCTACGCGCCGCCGGTGCAGGACGAGATCACCACGACCACGACCACCACGACCCCACCGCCGCCGCCTCCCAGCAGCGAGCCGCCGCCACCGCCGCCCACGACCGAGGCGCCGCCGCCGCCCCCGCCGCCGAGCCCGGAACCGGCGCCGCCCAGCACCGAGGCACCCCCACCGCCCCCGCCGCCGTCGACCCCTGCCGCGCCTGCGGGACCCCGCTTCATCACCTACACGGTGACGGGAACCAAGGCGCCGCTGGACCGTATCTCGGTCACCTACACCGACGCCTCGGGCAGGCAGCGCACCCAGCAGAACGTCTACATCCCGTGGTCGCTGACGGTCACGCCGATCTCGATGTCCGAGTACGGTTCCGTGCAGGCGTCCAGCCTGTTGCGCCTGTCCAAGTTGAACTGCTCGATCACCACGAGTGACGGGCAGACCATCGCCTCGCAACAAAACAACGACTGGCAGACCAGCTGCTGATGACATCAGACATCGACTCGACGAGTCCCCGGCCCGGCGCCGACTCCCTCGACCAGACCGACCGAATCGTGCTCGGCCTGGCCGCCCTGCTGTGGTTGACCGCGCTGGGGGCCTTGGTGGCCGCCGCCGTGGCGCTGTCCAACATGGGCAAGACCACGACCGGTGGCGGTGAATCCGAGACGCCCTGGCTGCTCTACACGGTGATCGGCGTGTCGGCCGTCGTCATCGTCGCCGCCGTCCCCCTGCTGATCCGGGCACGGCGCGCCTCCCTGGAGACGCCCAGCGGGCCCGCGCCCGCCCCCGCGGCCCGCCCCGACACCGGGGGATCGGCGTTCGGAGATCCCGTCGTCACCACCAACGTGCGTTCGACGACCGGGCCGGTGATCCGGCGCCAACCCATGCCGCCGGCGAGCAGCCGCCTCGGATTCCCCACGGCCGCAGTCGAACGCATCTACCTGCGCTGCCCGGCAGTGCTGGCCGCCGCCATGGGCGGCGCCGTCACGTTGGCCGGGGTGGCCACCTACCTCGCGGCCACCGGGCATGACACGCCGTCGTGGGTGCTCTACGGCGTGTGCGCCGTGGTCGTCGTCGCGATGCCCGCGGCGCCGGTGTTCTTCCTGCGTCAGCTGCGCAGCGTCCTCGCCTGACCGACCGCGTCGCCGCCTGACCGCCGCCCGACCGAGGCGGCGCCGCCGGGCGCAGCCGACGATGGCGACGATGATGGTGTCGGTGCTGGGGTGTCCGGGTGCTGGTGGGGCCTTCGAGGTGGAGGTGGCGCCGGTGGGTGTGGTGAGTTCGACGGTGTGACAGCCGGTCGGCCTGTGTGGCGGTGTGGTCGGGCGCGCCCTTCCGAGAGGGCGCCGGTTTCCAGGGCGCCGGCTTCCAGGGCGGCCAGGGTGTGGGGCATCTCGTGGACCAGGGTCTCGGCGAATCCGAGGTGGCGGTTGCCGCGATGGGGGGAGTCGTGGCGGGCCGGGGCGACCTCGCCGGCCAGGCCGCGGCCGCGGAGACGGCCGGGAATCCCCGCGGCGTTCTCACGGCCGCGGCGCAGGTGGGCGAATGCGGCGGTGGCCGTGGCTTGTTCGGCGGCCGCGGCGGACTTCACGCGTTCGAGTTCGGTGATGCGCGCGACGAGGGCCGCCTCGTCGGCATTCGGATCGA
Organism: Mycobacterium sp. DHQP2018-32-09; assembly: GCF_058148405.1. NCBI lineage: Bacteria > Bacillati > Actinomycetota > Actinomycetes > Mycobacteriales > Mycobacteriaceae > Mycobacterium > Mycobacterium sp. DHQP2018-32-09. Next base: position 88,743 of record NZ_JBYVYK010000009.1, read on the forward strand.
GTTCGTCGAACACGCGTTTGACACCACGCGGCGGGTCGGCCCCGGCGCCGCGACGGGGTGGGGGAGGGGCATCAGACGCGCTGCCCCGGCAACGACGACGGCCCGCCGAGCGAAGGATCGCTCGACGGGCCGCGCCGTGTCGGTGATTAGTGGTGTCCGTTCGAACCGTTGCCGTTCGAACCGTTCCCGTTCGAGCCGTTGCCGTGCCCGTTCGTCCCGTGCCCGTTGGAGCCATGACCATTCGAGCCGTGCTCGTGGTCCTGGTACTCCTTGAGCGCCGTCAGGGCCCGGCTGTGCGAGGCATGCTCGGCGTCGGTGATCGCCCGGCTCTCGGTGACGGGGTCCGGGAACAGGAAGCTGCCCGTACCCGTGGAACCGCCGGAACCCAACTTGTTCATGCGCTTGGGCAACGGAGCGCCCTGGTACTCGAGCGGGATCGGATGACCGTGCTCGTCGACCGGGCCGAGCGGCTGGTGCAGCTCGACGTAGGCACCGTGCGGCAGCCGCTTGATGATGCCGGTCTCGATACCGTGCTCGAGGACCGCGCGGTCGCTGCGCTGCAGCGCGACGGCCCAGCGGTAGGCGATGTAGTAGACGAGCGCCGGCAGCACCACCAGACCGATGCGGCCGATCCACGTCGTCGCGTTCAGCGAGATGTGGAACTTCAGCGCGATGATGTCGTTCATGCAGGCGAACGTCAGCAGGATGTAGAACGAGACCGCCATCGCGCCGATCGCGGTGCGCACCGGTGCGTCCCGCGGGCGCTGCAACAGGTTGTGGTGCGCATCGTCACCGGAGAACTTCTTCTCCATGAACGGCCACGCGATGAGCAGCATGAACACCAAGCCCATGCCCACCGCGATCCAGAACGGCTGGGGAATGGTGTGGTTGCCGATGTAGATCTCCCACGCGGGGAACAGGCGGATCAGGCCGTCGGTCCACATCATGTAGAAGTCCGGCTGGCTACCCGCCGACACCTGCGAGGGTTTGTACGGTCCCAACACCCAGATCGGGTTGATCTGCAGCAGACCGCCCATGAGCCCGATGATGCCGGTGGTGATGGCGAAGAACGCGCCCGACTTGAAGGCGAACACCGGCATGACGCGCACGCCGACCACGTTCTTCTCGGTGCGGCCCGGGCCGGGGAACTGCGTGTGCTTCTGGAACCACACCAGCGCCAGGTGGGCGCCGATGAGCGCCAGGATGATGCCCGGGATCAGCAGGATGTGCAGCGCGTAGATGCGCGGGATGAAGATCGTGCCGGGGAAGTCGCCACCGAACAGCGCCCAGTGCAGCCACGTGCCCACCACCGGGACGCTCATCGTGATGCCCGACAGGGCGGCGCGGACGCCGGTGCCCGACAGCAGGTCGTCGGGCAGCGAGTATCCGAAGAAGCCCTCGAACATCGCGAGGATCAGCAGCAGCGAGCCGATGACCCAGTTGGCCTCGCGGGGCCTGCGGAACGCGCCGGTGAAGAAGATGCGTGCCAGGTGCACCATGATCGACGCCGCGAACAGCAGTGCCGCCCAGTGGTGGACCTGCCGGACGAACAGGCCGCCGCGCACCTCGAAGCTGATGTCCAGGGCGGTGGCGTACGCCTTCGACATCTGCACGCCGTTGAGCGGCTGGTAGACGCCGTGGTAGGTCACCTCCGCCATCGACGGGTCGAAGAACAGGGTGAGGTACACGCCGGTGAGCAGCAGGATGACGAAGCTGTACAGCGCGATCTCACCGAGCAGGAACGACCAGTGCGTCGGGAAGACCTTGTTCAGCTGACGACGCACGGCCGCCGACGGGTGATACCTCGAATCGATTGCGTCGCCTTGCGCGGCGGCCATGTCAGCGAGTTTGGGACTCATGAGCGACGCTCCCAGAATGCCGGTCCGACGGGTTCGATGAAGTCGCCGTTGGCGACCAAGTACCCGTCCTGGTCAATCGTGACGGGTAGCTGTGCGAGGGCGCGTGCGGCCGGGCCGAAGATCGGCTTGGCGAAGTGCAGCGCGTCGAACTGCGACTGATGGCAGGGGCACAGAATGCGGTAGGTCTGCTGCTCGTACAGCGACGAGGGGCATCCCAGGTGGGAGCAGACCTTGGTGTAGGCGAACAGATCGCCGAAGTTGAAGCTCTCCTGGCCCTGCCGCTTGACCACGCGGGGCAGGTCCTCGGGCCGGATGCGGATGAGCATCACGGGGTTGCGCACGCCCATGGCGATCTCGGTGAGCTTGTGCGACGACTCGACGGTGGTGCCGTCGCCGTCGGACTCGCGCCACGGGAACACGGTCTCCATGCCGCCCGCGTCGAGGTCCTCGGGACGCATCTTGACGAACGGCGACTCGCCGGGCAGCCCGGTGGCACGGGCCAGGTAGATGGTCTCGCCCTGGAAGCGCGGGGTCCAGCCCGACGTCCACAGCACGGCCTTCTTGCCCTCGGCGGTGGGGACCACCGGCTTCCACGGGTTCTTGATCAGTCCGCCGACGAACGCCACCGCGGTGCCGAGGCCGAACGCGCCGAGACCGATGCCCAGCGACAGCCCGATGAGCTTGCGCCGCTTGATCGTCGACCCCTCGAGGGCGTCGGTGAGGTTGGCGGCCACCGTCTTGCGCTGGAGTTCGGGGGAGGCGCCGTCGTGGCGCTCCTGGATCGAGATCTCCTCGGGGATGAACTTCTTCTGGAACAGCACGGCGCCGATGCCGATGGCCAGCACCGAGAGCCCGAAGGTGAGGCCGTACAGCGGGGTGGCCAGGGTGTAGAGGAACTCGCCCTCGGACCCGAACGGCTTGTACTCCCACGGCCAGAACAGGAAGACCAGCAACAGGGCCAGGCCCGCGACGCCGCCGAGCATGAACCAGTAGGCGACGGCGCGCTCGGCGCGCTTCTCCGCCTTGGTGCCCTCGACGGGCCAGCGCGGCTCCTTGAAGACGGTCTGGACGCCGTCGAGCTTGCCGCCGAGTTCGACGAGCTGCTCACGCGTCATCTGCGCCAGCTGCGCATCGGTGGGCTCGCCGGGCGTGCCCGTCTGACCGGGAGTGTCCGAACCCTTGACGTCGTCGCTCATGCCCTTGCCCCTACCCACATCGCCGCGGCGATGACCGCAACCATTCCGATGATCCAGGCCGCCATGCCCTCGGTCGTCGGGCCGAACCCGCCGAGCCCGTAACCGCCGGGGCTGGGCGTCTCGGCTGCCTCGTGGACGTAGGCGACGATGTCGCGCTTCTCCTCGGGAGACAGCTGGCGGTCGGAGAACTTGGGCATGTTCTGCGGGCCGGTGAGCATCGCCGTGTACACCTGCGCCGGCACCTTCGCGGCATCGCCGAGGTCGGGCGCGTACTTGCCCGACGACAGGGCGCCGCCCTTGCCGGTGAAGTTGTGGCACGACGCGCAGTTCAGGCGGAACAGGTCGCCACCGCGCGCGACGTCGCTGCCGAGCAGCGATTCGCTGGCGATGCCACCGTTCTCGTCGCGCGGGACGACCGGGCCGCCGCCGTTGGCCTGCACGTAGGCGCCGAGCGCGTCGATCTGGTGCTCGTCGAACGACGGGGCCTTGCGCTGGGCCTGTGCCTCACCGCGCATGGCGGGCATGCGGCCGGTGGAGACCTGGAAGTAGACGGCGGCCTCGCCGGTGCCGATGAGGCTGGGGCCGCGGTCGGGAACACCCTGCAGGTTCGCGCCGTGGCACGTCACGCAGGACGTCTCGAACAGCTGCTTGCCGGTGCGCAGCAGCGCCATCTGCGACTCGTCGGCCTGGGCCACCTGCGGCTTGGGAGTCAACGTGGCCGCGAGGCCACCGGCGACTACGAGCCCGACCATCAACAGCAGCGCTGCTGACAGGCGTCGGCGGAACCGACGCCGCTTGATCGTCGCCGGCTTCCCGGCTCCGGGCGCCTTGCTGGTCATCGAACCCCTTCTGATCAGACGCATCGGGTTGGTGGACGTGGGACGGTCCGACGAATCGCTCATCGGGCTCATCGCACGAAGTAGATGACGGCGAAGAGGGCGATCCACACGATGTCGACGAAGTGCCAGTAGTACGACACGACGATGGCGGCGGTCGCCTGCGCCGGGGTGAACTTGCTCATCCGGGTGCGCAGCAGCAGCAGCACGAAGGCGACCAGACCGCCGATGACGTGCAGGCCGTGGAAGCCGGTCGCGAGGTAGAAGACCGTGCCGTAGGCGCTGCCCGGGATGGTCGTGCCCTCGTGCACCAGGTGGTAGTACTCGTAGCCCTGGCCGCACACGAAGAACGTGCCCATGGCCAGCGTCAGCAGGTACCACCGGCGCAGGCCGTAGACGTCGCCGCGCTCGGCGGCGAAGACGCCCATCTGGCAGGTGAACGACGACGCGATGAGGACCAGGGTCACCGGCACCGCCAGCGCGAGGTTCAGCTCGGTGGGCTTCGGCGGCCAGTCACCCCCCGCCTGGGCGCGGGCAGTGAAGTACATCGCGAACAGTCCAGCAAAGAACATCAGCTCGCTGGAAAGCCATACGATCGTGCCAACACTGACCATGTTGGGTCGGTTCAGCGAATGGATTCGCGACGTGATCGCGGTTCCCGAAGTGCCTACAGCGCTCGTCACATCAAGAAGTATGACGCTTTGTAGTTGGCCAACTCCAGCCGGGTCGACAGATTGTCACAAACGTGTCGCGATCTGGGGCCTTCCCCGGGGGCCGACAGTGGTGAGTCAGTGGGGAGTCGATGGCCTCGGCGGGCGTGCCGGCCGCGCCACCCGTCGCGGCGCTGGCACTACGCTGACCCGCGTGGCTTCCGAAGAGACCCCCACCTGGCCCCAGATCCTCGGCCGGCTGACCACCGGTCAGTCGCTGCTCACCGGCGAGGCGGCCTGGGCCATGGATCAGATCATGACCGGCGTCGCCACGCCCGCCCAGATCGCCGGTTTCGCGGTGTCGATGAAGATGAAGCGGCCGACGTCGGCCGAGGTCGCCGAACTCGCCGACATCATGCTGCGGCACGCGCGCCGGGTGCCGACCGAGGAGATCGGCCGGGAGACCGTCGACGTGGTCGGCACCGGCGGGGACGGCGCCAACACCGTGAACCTGTCGACGATGGCGTCGATCGTGGTGGCGGCGTGCGGCGTGCCCGTGATCAAGCACGGCAACCGGGCGGCGTCGTCGCTGTCCGGCGGCGCCGACACGCTGGAGGCGCTCGGGGTGAAGATCGACGTGGGCCCCGAGGACGTCGCCCGCAGCGTCGCGGAGGTGGGCATCGGGTTCGCGTTCGCACCGCAGTTCCATCCGTCGTACCGCCACGCCTCGGTGGTGCGCCGCGAGATCGGCGTGCCGACGGTGTTCAACCTGCTCGGACCGCTGACCAACCCGGCGGCGCCGCGGGCAGGCCTGATCGGTTGCGCGTGGGGCGATCTGGCCGAGGTGATGGCCGGCGTGTTCGCCCAGCGCGGTTCCAGCGTGCTCGTGGTGCACGGCGACGACGGCCTCGACGAGCTGACCACCACGACCACCAGCACGATCTGGCGCGTGCAGGCGGGCACGGTCGAGCGGCTGACGTTCGACCCGGCGGCGTTCGGCTTCCAGCGGGCGCATCTGAGCGAGTTGATGGGCGGCGACGCCGAGGCCAACGCCAAGTCGGTGCGGGAGGTCTTCAGCGGGGCCAGGGGGCCGGTGCGCGACGCCGTGGTGCTCAACGCCGCGGGCGCGATGGTGGCTCACGCCGGGCTGTCCAGCGAGGCCAAGTGGGTGCCTGCGTGGGAGTCCGGCCTGGCCCGCGCGACGGCGGCCATCGACTCCGGGGCTGCCGAGCAGCTGCTGGGCCGGTGGGCGCGCTTCACCCAGAAGCTCTGAACCCCCGAAACTCTGAAACCGGAGGGTCCGGCGGGGCGGGCGCCGCGCGTCAGGACGCGCGGGCGTCGACGCTGCGGGACCGGCCGAGCCCGCCGACGCCGTACCGGTCGTCGAAGGTCTCGGCGTCGAGTCGCTGCGCGGCCGCCCGGGCCGAGCGGGCGAGCGCGGCCCAGGCTGCGTGCGCGCCCGCCGCGCCGATCGGGCTGGCGTAACCGTCACCCGAGGTGGTCTGGACCCGCACGATCCGAACCCCCGGCTGTGCCAGCCAGCGGGCGATCAGCGCCGTCTCCTCGACCAGTGCGCCGCCCAGCGGCGCCTGCCGCGGCACGATGGTCTGCGCTCCCGCCGAGATGGCGTCGACGACGGGCATCGGCGGGACCCCGCGCACCGCGCAGCCCGACGCGCACAGCTGCCCGTGGCGCACCACGACGAGATGCCATCCGCCGGCGCCGTCCGGGCGTGCGGCGACGAGTTCGTCGACGTCGGCCAGCGCCCGCAGCCGCTGGCCGCGCCACAGCGCCTCGATGGCCGTGGCGGCATGGTCGCGCAACCGGGCGGCGGTCTCGTAGCGGCCGCGGGCCGCCAGGTCCTCGATCTGGGCCAGCACGTCGGCGATGGCGGCGCGGCAGGTCCCCGCGACGAGTGCGCCCGCGCGCTGCGGTGCCGCGGCGTAGTCGGCGGCGCTGACGTCGCGCGGTGCCGGGCACGGTGCGAGTTCCCGTGGCGGACAGGCGGGGCCGTGCCGCACCGTGCGGCCCAACCTGCTGGTGCACGTGCGCACGCCGGTCGACCTGGCGAGCAGTTCGGCGGTCTCGGCGGCGTCGGCGCGGACGCGGAACGGACCGACGACGTGGGGCTGCGTGGGTGCGCGCACCACCGAGAACCGGGGGAAGGCCTCGTCGGTGAGCGTGACCCACCACCACCGGTGCGGGAACTTCGACCGGCGGTTGTACGGCGGTGCGTGGGCGGCGAGCAGTCGCAGTTCGCGCACCCCGGCCTCGAGGTCGTGGGCGCATTCGACGTGGTCGACCTTGGTGGCCAGGGCCACCATCTCCTTCATCCGGGTGCGCGGTTCGGATCCGGTGAAGTACTGCCCGACGCGGCGACGCAGGTCGACCGCGGTGCCCACGTAGAGCACCTCCTCGGCGGGCCCGCGGAACAGGTACACGCCCGGGGTGCGCGGCAGGGCGGTGGCCAGGTGCCGCTTGCCGCGCTGCGCGGTCGAGACGTTCGGCAGGTAGGCCCGCAGGTCGGCGAACGTGTGCACGCCGCGGTTGCCCACCCGCTCGATGAGCCCGTGCAGCACGTCGACGGTGGCGCGGGCGTCGTCGAGCGCGCGGTGCGTCGGAGTGGTGCGCGCGTGGAACAGCTCGGCCAGGGCGGAGAGCTTGACGCTGGGCGCCTCGTCGCGCGTCAGCACGCGACGTGCCAGCTTCACGGTGCACAGCACCGGCGGCCGCGGCCAGGTGAGGTCGGCGCGGGCCGCAGCCGCCTTGAGGAAACCCACGTCGAAACCCGAGTTGTGCGCCACCAGCACTGCGCCGCGGGCGAATTCGAGGAACGCGGGCAGGACGGACTCGATGCGGGGGGCGTCGCACACCATGGCGGTGGTGATGCCGGTGAGCGCGACGATCTGGGGTGGGATGGAGCGGCCCGGGTCGACCAGGGTGCCCAGTTCGCCGAGGATCTCGCCGCCCCGCACCTTGACGGCGCCGATCTCGGTGATCTGGTCGTGATCGCCCCGGCCGGGGGCGCTCTCGGTGGCGCGGCCGCCCGTGGTCTCGAGGTCGACGACGACGAACGTGGTGTCGCGCAGCGACAGGCCGAACGACTCCTCGTCGAGCGCGTCGAACGACAGCTGTTCGGCTTCGGCGAGACGCGGGCGACCCATGGCGGTGACCGTAAGCCCCGCGACCGACATCGCGACGGGTCCCACGCCGGTCCCCTCGGGCGTCGGCCCCGTCTGTCGGTGCCCGCCGTTAGCGTGCGGGCATGTCGACCACGAGGAGAGACGCCATGCCGCCGGAGGAACCAGGACAGCGGGCACCGGACACCGGATCGGTGACCATCGACTGCGATGACTGCGCCGTGCGCGGCCCGGGCTGCAGCGACTGTGTCGTCACTGTTTTGCTGGGAGTTCCCGAGACGCTGCGCGATGACGAACGGCGAGCGCTGGAAGTGCTGGCTGAGGTAGGTTTGGCGCCGAGGTTGCGGTTGGTCCCCATCCACCGCGCCGGGGAATCGGGAGTTGCCTGACGACACCGTGGTCGTTCCGCAGCGAAAAAATTCCCTTGCGCCTGTTAAATTCGGGTCTTCTGTTGGACAAGCCCGATGCCGTTTCGTAACCTATTCGAGACCAAATCGCAGTTCGACGCGGCACGCTACGGCAGTTGAAGGACGCTATTACCTTGAGGCTCGACCGCACGCACCGGAACACACGTGGAATTCGTCGACCCGTCGCTGGTGCGATAGCTGGGCTGACCCTGCTCTCGGGTGTGCTGGCCAGCGGTGTGCAGGCCGATCCGGCCGACGATGCCCTGGCAAAGCTCAACGAATTGTCCCGCGAGGCCGAACAGACCACCGAGGCGATGCACAGCGCCCAGCTGGATCTCGATCAGAAGGTCTCGGCCCAACAGGTCGCGGATGCTCAGCATGCCGCCGACGCTGCCGCCGCCGACGCGGCGCAGACACAGCTGGCTACCTTCCAAGGTGCCGTCAACAAGGTTGCTGCCGCCCAGTACATGGGGGGCCGTACCGACGGGCTGACCGCCATGCTCACCGCCGACTCGCCGCAGCGGCTCATCGACCAACTCGCCGTCCAGCGGGTCATGGCCACCGAGATGTCGGCCCAGATGAAGAACTTCGCCAAGGTCAACGAGGACGCCGCCCGCGCCGAGCAGGCCTCCGAGAAGTCGGCCGCCGATGCCAAGACCGCCGCCGAGCAGGCGGCCGCCGTCCGCGCCGACCTCCAGAACAAGCAGAGCAAGCTGCAGGTGCAGATCGCCGTCGTCAAGTCGCAGTACTCGGCGCTGACCCCGGCCCAGCGCGAGACCCTCGCCGCCATCCCGCCGGCCCCGGCCGCCATTCCGCCCGCCCCCGACGCCGTACCGCCGGGCGACGGCGGCCCCGAGGTCTTGGCCGCTGCACCCATGCCGAACCTCGCCCCGCCGGAGGGTGCGGTACCCGCCCCAGGTCCCGGCGGACCCGAGGGCGTGACGGCCGTGCAGGCCGCGCTGACCCGACTCGGCTCGCCGTACTCGTGGGGTGCCTCGGGCCCGAACGCATTCGACTGCTCCGGTCTGGTGATGTGGGCCTTCCAGCAGGCGGGCGTCTCGCTGCCACACTCCAGCCAGGCCCTCGCCCGCGGTGGCGAGCCGGTGTCGATGGATCAGATGCAGCCCGGCGACCTCATCACCTACTACGGCGATGCCTCGCACGTCGGCATCTACATCGGTGACGGCATGATGGTGCATGCCTCCACGTACGGCTCACCGGTTGCCGTGGCACCGGTGAACAATGCACCCATCCACAACGTCCGCCGCTACTGAGTCCGCCGGTACTGGCTCCGCCGGCACTGGCTCCGCTGGTACCGAGTCCGCCGGTACCAATCCTTCGGCAGGTCCGGCCGTCGCCCGTCGCGGCGCCGTCGCGCTGATCCTGGCCGTCGAATTCGTCCTGGCCTGCCTGCTGCTCTCGGGATGGCGGGCCCCGGCGTCACCGCCCGCCGCGTCGGCGACCCCGACCCCGGCCCTGGCTCCGACCCCGAACCCGAACCCGGCCCCAACCCCGGCACCCGCTGCCCGCCAGTTCACCGTGATCCCGCTGGGCGGGTCGGCCGCCGCCGCCCTCGCCGAGCGCATCCGCGCCGAGACCCCCACCGCCGAGGCGGCCGTCACGGCGTTCTGGGGTGACGACTGGCGCCGTGACGTGGAGATCGTCGTCACCGATTCCGCCGATCGGTTCGCCGCGCTGGGCAACGGCGGCCGCGAGTTCAGCCCCGACATCGCCGCCGTGACCACCGGCGAGCGCATCGTGTTCGCGCCGGGAGCCGCCGGCATGGGTCCCGGAGCCCTGCGAATCGTGCTGCGCCACGAACTCTTTCACTACGCCGCCCGGCTCGCGACCGCTGCCGACGCGCCGCGCTGGCTCACCGAGGGCGTCGCCGACTACGTCGGCCGACCTGCCGCGCCGCGACCGGGACCGGCGGCCGCCGCCGAACTGGCCCGGCTGCCCACCGACGCCGACCTCGACGACCCCGGGGCCGTGCGATCACAGGCCTACGACCGCGCCTGGTGGTTCGCGCGCTTCGTCGCCGACCGCTACGGCGTGGGCTCGCTGCGCGCGCTCTACGTCGCCGCCTGTGCGCCCGGGCACGCCGACGTCCCCACCGCCATCCGCACCACGCTGGGCGTCGAGCCGCGCGAGCTGCTCGCGCAGTGGGGCCGCTGGCTGGCCGACTAGTCTCCCAACCATGGCTCGGGTGCTGCTGGTGACCAACGACTTTCCGCCGCGCCGCGGCGGCATCCAGTCCTACCTCGAGAACCTCGTCGACGAGCTGGTGGCCGCGGGTGAGCACCAGGTGACGGTGTACGCCCCGACATGGCGGGACTGCGCGGCCTACGACGAGCGCGCCGCCCGCAGCGGTTATCGCGTGGTGCGGCACCCGACGTCGCTGATGCTGCCCGAGCCCTCGGTGGCGCTGCGCATGCGCGACCTCATCCGCGCCGAGGACGTCGAGACGGTGTGGTTCGGCGCCGCCGCGCCGCTGGCCCTGCTCGAACCGCTGGCCAGGTCGGCGGGTGCACGCCGCGTCGTCGCCAGCACCCACGGCCACGAGGTGGGGTGGTCGATGCTGCCGTTGGCGCGAACCGCGCTGCGCCGCATCGGAACCGGCGTCGACGTGGTGACCTTCGTGAGCCGCTACACGCGCGGTCGCTTCGCCTCGGCGTTCGGGCCGCACGCGGCGCTGGAGTACCTCGCACCCGGCGTCGACACCGAACGCTTCCGACCCGACCCGGCCGCCCGCACCGCGATGCGGGAGCGCTACGGGCTGGGGGAGCGGCCGACGGTGGTGTGCGTGTCACGGCTGGTGCCCCGCAAGGGCCAGGACATGCTGATCCGGGCATTGCCCGCCGTGCGCGCTCACGTCGACGGGGCGGCGCTGGCGATCGTCGGCGGCGGTCCCCACCGCGACGAACTGCACCGTCTCGCGCGGCACGTCGGCGTCGCCGAGCACGTGGTGTTCACCGACGGCGTACCCGGCGCCGAGCTACCCGCGCACTACGCCATGGCCGACGTGTTCGCGATGCCGTGCCGCACGCGCGGCCGCGGCCTGGACGTCGAGGGTCTGGGCCTGGTCTATCTCGAGGCGTCGGCGACCGGGGTGCCCGTCGTCGCCGGCCGCTCGGGCGGCGCGCCGGAGTCGGTGCGCGACGGCGAGACCGGGCTGGTGGTCGACGGCGACGACCTGCCCGCCATCACCCGTGCGGTCACCGAGTTGCTCTCCGACCGCGACCGCGCCGCCCGGATGGGTGCGGCCGGGCTGCGCTGGGTGACCGAGCAGTGGCAGTGGAAGGCCAAGGCGCAACGCCTCGGCCAACTGCTGAGCGACTAGGCGCTACTTCGCGTAGAGCGCCGCGATGTCCGAGGCGAACTTCTCGGCCACCACCTTGCGCTTGACCTTCATGGTGGGGGTCAGCTCGCCGGTGTCCTCGGTGAAGTCGACCGGCAAGATGCGGAACTTACGGATCGACTCGGCATGGGAGACGGCCTGATTCGCGTCCTTCACGGCGAGGTCCACCTCGGCGCGCAGGTCGGGGTCGTCGGCGAGGTCGGCCACGGTGGCGTCGGCGCGCTTGCCGTTGCGCTCCTTCCACCCGGGGAAGGCCTCCGGGTCGATGGTGATGAGCGCGGCGATGAACGGCTGCTGGTCGCCGACGCACATGGCCTGGCTGATCAACGGGTGCGCCCGCAGCCTGTCCTCGAGCACGGCGGGGGCGACGTTCTTGCCGCCCGCGGTGACGATGATCTCCTTCTTGCGCCCCACGATGGTCAAGAAGCCCCGCTCGTCGATGGCGCCGAGGTCGCCGGTGTGGAACCAGTCGTCGGTGAAAACGGCCTTGGTCTCCTCGTCGTTGTTCCAGTAGCCCTTGAACACCACGCCACCGGAGACCAGCAGTTCACCGTCGTCGCCGAGTCGCATCGCGTTGCCCGGCACCAGCTTTCCGACCGAACCCACCTTGAGGTCGTCGACGCGGTTGACGGTGATCGCGGCGCTGGTCTCGGTCAGGCCGTAACCCTCGTAGATGGACAACCCCACGCCGCGGTAGAAGTGGCCCAGGCGGGCGCCCAGCGGTGCGCCGCCCGAGATCGCCGAACGGCAGTTCCCGCCGAGGGCTGCCCGCAGCTTGCCGTAGACCAGTTTGTCGAACACCGCGTGCTTGAGCTTGAGCACCAGTCCGGGGCCACCGGCGTCGAGCGCCTCGCTGTACTCGATGGCCGTCGCGGCGGCGATCGCGAAGATGCGGCCCTTGCCGTCGTTGCGCGCGTTTTGTTCTGCGGTGTTGTAGACCTTCTCGAACACCCGCGGCACCGAGACCACCAGCGTGGGGGTGAACACGCCGAGCGTGGGCACCAAGTTCTTGATGTCGCTGGTGAAGCCGAGCGTCACCCCGTTGGTGAACGCCGCCATGGTGATGGCGCGGGCCAGCACGTGCGCCAACGGCAGGAACACCAGCAGCTTCTGGCCCATGGCGAGCTGGTCGGGAAAACACGCCTTGGCGCCGCGGATCTCGTAGAGCAGATTGGAGTGCGTGAGCTGGCAGCCCTTGGGGCGGCCGGTGGTTCCCGACGTGTAGATCAGCGTCGCCGCGTCGGCGGACCGGATGGCGGCCAGGCGCGCGTCGAGTTCGGCCGCATCGGTGCCCGCGCCCGCCTCGGCGAGCACGTCGAGAGCGGCCGGGCCGGTGCCGTCGATGCGCAGCACCTCGCGCAGGTCGGGCAGCTCGCCGCGCAACTTCTCGACGGTGTCGGCGTGCCCGTCGGTCTCGGCGAACACGGCGACGGCACCGGAGTCGGCGAGCACGAACCGCACCTGCTCGGCCGACGACGTCTCGTAGATCGGCACCGTCACCGCACCGGTCGCCAGGATGGCGAAGTCGATGATGGCCCACTCGTACCGCGTGGCCGACAGCACCGCGACCCGGTCACCGGCGCGCACGCCCTTGGCGATCAGCCCCAGCGCCGTCGCGCGCACCTGTGCGGCGACCTCGGCGCACGTCACGTCGATCCAGGAGCCCCCGGCCTGACGTTGGGCGATGACGTGTGAGGGGTGGTCGCGTTCGTGGGAGAACACGGGCGCCACGACGCTGTCGTGCTCGTCGACGTTGAACGTTGCTGGTTCCGAGAACTCGCGCACGGGGGTCAGCCTAGCCGCGGGCCTGCAGGTCGCGGGGCCGGATGCCCCCGTATCCGGGGGTGTGTGAAGCTGGAGGCGATGAACAGCATCCAGATCGCCGACGAGACGTTCGTGTGCGCGGACCCCGCCGACGTGGGCGCGGCGGTGGCTCAGCCGTCGAGTTGGCGCCGCTGGTGGCCCGACCTGCGTCTGACGGTGGTGGAGGACCGCGGTCCGCTGGGGCACCGGTGGACGGTGACGGGGGCGCTCACCGGGTCCATGGAGGTCTGGCTGGAGCCGGTCATGGACGGTGTGGTGCTGCACTACTTCCTGCATGCCGAGCCCGCGGGGGTCTCGGCATGGGAGCTGTCCCGGATGGATCTGCCTGCGCTGAACCATCGGCGTCGGGTTGCCGGGAAGGCGATGTCGTTCGAGGTGAAGCAACGCCTCGAGCGGGCCCGCCCGGTCGGGGTGTCCCGGTTGGCCTGAGCGCCGCAGCCGTGACGGCCGGTAGCGGGTATCTTTGCGGTTCGGAGGGCGTGACGGACTCCGACGGCGGGCACGGCGGGAAGGGAACACGTGGCGGACAAGACGGCGCAGACGATCTTCATCGACGCCGAGCCGGGCACCGTGATGGACGTGATCGCCGACATCGGCTCCTACCCCGACTGGGTGGGGGAGTACCGGGAGACCGAGGTCCTCGAGGTCGACGACGACGGGTATCCGCAGCGGGCACGGCTGATGCTCGACGCCGCGGTGCTCAAGGACACGATGGTGCTGAACTACGTGTGGCCCGCCGACCGCATGTCGGTGACGTGGACCCTGGAGTCCAGCTCACTGCTCAAGGCGCTTGATGGTGCGTATCGGTTGCAGCCCAAGGGATCTGGCACCGACGTCACCTACGAACTCTCGGTGGATCTGATGATCCCGATGATCGGGCTGCTCAAGCGCAAGGCGGAGCGGCGGCTCACCGACACCGCGTTGAAGGATCTGAAGAAGCGAGTCGAGGCTGAGTGACGTAGGGACCAGGGTCAGCCTCTTCGTCGGCAAGGGCGGGGTGGGCAAGTCGACGCTGGCCACTGCGACCGCCGTGCGCGATGCCGGTGACGGGCAGCGGGTGTTGATCGTCTCGACTGATCAGGCGCACTCCACCGGCGACGTCCTCGGCGCGACGGTGGCGCCCACCGGCGAGCGCGCTCCGACGCGGATCCTCGCCGACCTCGACACCGGAACCGGTGGGGGCCTGCTGGACGCCCTGGCGCTCGACACGTTGGCACTGCTCGAGCGGCGGTGGCGCGAGGTGGCCGGCGTGCTGGCCGCCCGCTTCCCGGAGTCCGATCTGGGAAGCGTTGCCCCCGAAGAGCTTTCGGCACTCCCGGGCATTCAGGAGGTGCTGGGGCTGCACGAGGTGGGCGAGTTGGCGGCCAGTGGGCGGTGGGACCACGTGGTGGTCGACTGCGCCTCGACCGCCGACGCCATGCGCATGCTGACGCTGCCCGCGACGTTCGGGCTCTACGTCGAACGGGCCTGGCCGCGGCATCGCCGGCTGTCGCTGGGAGCCGAGGACGCACGGTCGGCCGGCGTGGTCGCCGTACTCGAACGCATCGCCGCGGGCACCGAACGCCTCGCCACGTGGCTGGTCGACGGGTCGCGCGTGGGTGCGCGCCTGGTCCTGACGCCGGAGCGGGTGGTGGCTGCCGAGGCGGTGCGCACCCTGGGTGCGTTGGCGCTCATGGGCGTCCGCGTCGAGGAGCTGATCGTCAACCAGGTGCTGCTGCAGGACGATTCGTTCGAGTACCACAACCTGCCCGCCCACCCCGCGTTCGACTGGTACGCCGAACGCATCGCCGAGCAGCGCACCGTCCTGACCGAACTGGACGCCGCCATCGGCGACGTCAAGCTGGTGCTGGTGCCCCACGTGGCCGGCGAACCGATCGGGCCCAAGGCGCTGGCCGAGCTGCTCGACGCGGCCCGCAGACGCGACGGCGCACCGCCGCCGGCGCCCCTGGCCCCCGTCGTCGACCGCGAGTCCGGAACCGGTCTCGAGGCCGTGTACCGCCTGCGGATAGAGTTGCCGCAGATCGACCCGGCCACGCTGACGTTGGGCAGGGTCGACGACGAGCTGATCATCGGGGCCGGTGGCATGCGTCGACGCGTCCGCCTGGCCTCGGTCCTGCGGCGGTGCATCGTCACCGACGCCGCGCTGTGCGGACGGGAGCTGACGGTGCGGTTCCGCCCGAATCCGGAGGTGTGGCCGGCATGAGCGACGACGCAGGCGGTTCGCGTCGGCACGCCGAACTCCCGCCCGAACTCCGTCAGCTCGCCCAGACCCTGCTCGACCGCCTCGACCCCGCCGTCCGGCTGGCCGCGGCCCGGGTCACCTCCGGCGGCACGGGCAAGTGCGACCAGGTGTGGTGCCCGGTGTGCGCGCTGGCCGCGCTGGTGACCGGCGAGCAGCACCCACTGCTGACGATCGTCGCCGAGCACAGCACCGCGCTGCTGACCGTGATCCGGGCGATGCTCGACGCGTCGACACCCGCGTCGTCGGCTCGGCCCGACGCCCCCGGGGAACCGGGCGGTCAGCCGCCGCCCGACGGTCCCGAACCGCCCCCGGCGAGCCCACCGCCTGCCGGCCCCGGCCGCTACGAACACATCCCGGTGACGTTCCAGAGCGGCCCGTCCGACTAGCAGCCCTCTGGCAGGTGCCTAGCCGTGGCCGACGCCACGGGGCGTGGGTAAAGTTGTCGCAGGGCACCGTCCGGGGCGCCCATCGCGGGAGGTCCGATGTGGTATTGGCTGTTCAAGTACGTGCTGCTCGGACCGTTGCTGGCCTTCATCGCTCGTCCGAAGATCGAAGGGGTCGAGAACATCCCGGACTCCGGCCCGATGATCCTGGCCAGTAATCACCTGGCGGTCATGGACAGCTTCTACCTGCCGCTGATGGTGAAGCGACGCATCACGTTCCTGGCCAAGTCGGAGTACTTCACCGGTACCGGCATCAAGGGTCGGCTCCTCGCGTGGTTCTACACGGCCGTGGGGCAGGTGCCCATCGACCGCACCGACGCCGACTCCGCGCAGGCCGCGCTGACCACCGCCGAGCGCATCCTGTCCGAGGGCAAGCTGCTCGGCATGTACCCCGAGGGCACCCGGTCGCCCGACGGCCGCCTCTACAAGGGCAAGACCGGCCTGGCCCGGCTCGCGCTCAAGACCGGTGTGCCCGTGGTCCCGGTCGCGATGATCGGCACCGACCGGGTCAACCCGCCCGGGAAGGGGCTGCGGTTCGCCCGCGTCCGGGTCCGCATCGGCACGCCGATGGACTTCTCCCGTTTCGAGGGGCTCGAGGGCAACCGGTTCATCGAGCGCGCCGTGATCGACGAGGTGGTCTACGAGCTGATGCGCCTGTCCGGCCAGGAGTACGTCGACCTGTACGCGGCCGACGTCAAGGAGGGCAAGGCCGGCGCCGCGCCCGCCAGCCGCATCCCCGAGTCCGCCGCAGGCTAGCGGGGCCCGCTAGTTGGAGTTCGCGGCGGGCACCGGTGGCACGCCCTCGGGTGCCGTCACCGGCGGCGGCGTGGAATCGGCGACGCGCGCCAGACGGCCCGCGACGCCGCCTGCCACCAGGATGAGCAGCAGCGCGAACCACAGGTAGGAGCTGCCCGCCAGCTGACGCCACAGCGGCGCCGCGGTCTCGCGGTGCGGGGTCAACAGGGTGATGGGGGTCCACACCATCAGCGCGACGCCGCAGGCGCTCACCGCGGCCAACGCTGCGTCGCGGTAGCGGTAGGCCACCACCACCAGCACCAGGATGGCCGGCAGCATCCACACCCAGTGGTGTGACCACGACACCGGGGACACCACCAACCCGAACATCGCCACGCACACCAGCGTCAGTACGGGAGCCTCGTCGAAGCGGCCGCGCAGGAGTCGGCGTCCCGCCCACACCGTCACCGCCAGCACCGCGAAGCAGGCCGCGACCCACAGCGCGAACCGCGACGCGTCGCCCACGCCCAGCCGGGCCAGCGTGCCCGCGATGTTCTGGTTGGTGTTGAGCGTCGCCGTCCCGATGCGGTCGGTGTCGTGCACGGTGACGCTCCAGTACTGCACGGAATCGCGGAACGCCAGCAGCAATCCCACCAGCGTGGCCGCCAGCGTCGAGGCGGCGGTGACCACGATGGCGCGGACGTCCTTGCGCAGCAACAGGTACAGCACGAACACCGCGGGCGTCAGCTTGAGCGCGACGCCGATGCCCAGCAGCAGCCCACGCGGCCACGGCGGCTTGCGCGGCACCAGGTCGGCGATCACCAGCGTCATCAGCACGACGTTGATCTGACCGAACTCGAAGTTCGCCCGGATCGGTTCGAAGTACACGACGGTGGGCGCCACGATCGCCGCGGCCAGCCACGCGCGCCGCGCCCACGCGGGCGTCCGCACGCGGCTCGCGACGTCCCAGATCCGCAGCCGCGTCAGCACGATCCACGTGGACACCATCAGCAGCAGGAACGTGATGGCGGTGATCGTCGCACTCGCCGCGGGCAGCGGCAGCCAGGCGAACGGGGCGAACACGATGGCCGCCAGCGGGGGATAGGTGAACGGCAGGTCGATGCCGCCGAGGGTGTGGAAGACCGTCTGATCGCTGTAGAGCGGGGTGCCGTCCAGCCAGGCGCGGCCGCCCATGCGATAGACGTCGATGTCGATGCGGTACGGCGTGTGGCCCAGCAACCTCCAGCCGGCCCACCCGACGGCCACCAGCGTCAGCACCTGGAACGCCCGCCACGCGGGCGCCGCTCCCACTGCTGCCCAGCTACGTGCCCGAACGGGCGTCTGCCGCTTACTCATCTCGACCGACAGCGTATCGGGGCGATTCGGCGCGTCGGGGACCAACCACCGCGCGGCGGGTGCAGGTCGGCGTAAGTTTTCGGCCGTGGACCCCTGGACATTGGGATTCGATTTCGTCCCACGCGACCGCATCCCGCTGATGTGCTGCCTGCTCGCGTTCATCCTGACGTTCTTCGTGACCCGCACCATCGTCCGCTACATCCGGCACAACGCCGACGACACGAAGCCCCGCAAGTGGTGGCAGCCGCGCAACATCTCCGCCGGTGACGGGCTGCACATCCACCACGTCGTGATCGGCGTGATCCTGGTGATGGTGTCCGGGGTGACCATGGTGACGCTGGCCGTCAACGGCGGCGTGGCCGAGTTCACGGCGGCGGCCATCATGTTCGGCATCGGGGCCGCGCTCGTGCTCGACGAGTTCGCCCTGATCCTGCACTTGCAGGACGTCTACTGGGCCGAGGACGGCCGCACGTCGGTCGACGCCGTGTTCGCCGCGGTCGCGGTCGCGGGCCTGCTGGTGCTCGGTTTCAACCCGCTGTCGTTCTTCGACGTCGGGATCTGGCAGGAGGACCATTCGGTGGCCGCGCGCGCCTTCGTGTTGGTGGCCGCGGCGCTGAACCTCGGCATCGCCGTCGTCGTGCTGCTCAAGGGCAAGGTGTGGACCGGCCTGGTCGGCATGTTCATCTCACCGCTGCTCATCGTCGGCGCCATCCGACTGTCGCGGCCGCACGCCCCGTGGGCGAGGTGGCGCTACACGAAGCGACCCCGCAAGATGCACAAGGCGCTCGAACGCGAGCGCAAGCTGCGCCGGCCCGTGGTGCAGGCCAAGCTCTGGCTGCAACACGTGGTGGCCGGCGAGCCGCACTTTCCCGACGATGCGAAGGTCAACGAGGAATTGGACCGCGAGATCCACGCCGCGCCCGCGCCGGCTGCCAGCCAGGGAGCCGCCTGAGTGCGCTACTTCTACGACACCGAGTTCATCGACGACGGCCGCACCATCGAGCTGATCTCGATCGGCGTCGCCGCCGAGGACGGCCGCGAGTACTACGCCATCTCCACCGAGTTCGACCCGGACCGAGCAGGTCCGTGGGTGCGCAAGCACGTGCTGCCCAAGTTGCCGGGTCCGGCGTCGCCGCTGTGGCGGTCGCGCCGGCAGATCCGGGACGACCTCGAGGAGTTCTTCGGCGTCGACACCGACGAACCCATCGAGCTGTGGGCCTGGGTGGGCGCCTACGACCACGTGGTGCTGTGCCAGCTGTGGGGGGCCATGACCGAGCTGCCGCGGCCGATCCCGCGGTTCACCCGCGAACTGCGGCAACTGTGGGAGGAGCGCGGCTCGCCCCGCATGCCCCCGCGCCCGAGCGACGCGCACGACGCGCTGGTCGACGCCCGGCAGAACCTGGAGCGCTACCGGCTCGTCACCGCGGACGGCGACCGCGACGGCGCCTGGGCGGTACGCTCCTGAGCTGCGGGTATGGCCCGTCGAAACCGGTCGGGCGGCCCGTTAGGATGGTCGGGTGAACTGGACCGTCGACGTACCCATCGATCAGCTGCCGGACCTGCCGCCGCTGCCGGGTGACCTGCGCCAGCGACTCGACGCCGCCCTGGCCCGGCCCGCACTGCAGCAGCCCAGCTGGGACGCCGGTCATGCCAAGGCCATGCGCACCGTGTTGGAGAGCGTGCCGCCGGTGACGGTGCCGTCGGAGGTGTTGCGCCTCAAGTCGCAGCTCGCCGCCGTCGCGCGGGGCGAGGCGTTCCTGCTGCAGGGCGGCGACTGCGCCGAGACGTTCGTGGACAACACCGAGCCCCACATTCGGGCCAACATCCGCACGCTGCTGCAGATGGCGGTGGTGCTGACCTACGGCGCCAGCATGCCGGTGGTCAAGGTGGCGCGCATCGCCGGCCAGTACGCGAAGCCCCGGTCGTCCGACGTCGACGCGCTGGGGTTGAAGTCCTACCGCGGGGACATGGTCAACGGTTTCGCGCCCGACGCTGCCGTGCGCGAGCACGACGCCTCGCGGTTGGTGCGCGCCTACGCCAACGCCAGCGCCGCGATGAACCTCGTCCGTGCCTTGACGTCGTCGGGCCTGGCGTCGCTGCACGCGGTACACGACTGGAACCGGGAGTTCGTGCGGACCTCGCCCGCGGGCGCGCGGTACGAGGCCCTGGCCGGCGAGATCGATCGCGGTCTGCGGTTCATGACCGCGTGCGGCGTCAACGACCGCAACCTGGACACCGCCGAGATCTACGCCAGCCACGAGGCGCTGGTGCTGGACTACGAGCGCGCGATGCTGCGCATGGACGGCGGTGATCCTGCCGCCGAGGACGCCACCCCCAAGCTCTACGACCTGTCGGCGCACTACCTGTGGATCGGGGAGCGCACGCGCGCGCTCGACGGGGCCCACGTCGCATTCGCCGAGGTGATCTCCAACCCGATCGGCATCAAGATCGGCCCGAGCACCACCCCGGAACTCGCGGTCGATTACGTCGAACGGCTCGACCCCCACGACGAACCCGGCCGCCTCACGCTGGTGAGCCGGATGGGCAACCACAAGGTGCGCGACGTGCTGCCGCCCATCATCGAGAAGGTGCAGGCGTCGGGGCACCAGGTGATCTGGCAGTGCGATCCGATGCACGGCAACACCCACGAATCGTCGACCGGATACAAGACGCGCCACTTCGACCGCATCGTCGACGAGGTCCAGGGATTCTTCGAGGTGCATCGGGCGCTCGGTACGCATCCGGGCGGCATCCACGTCGAGATCACCGGTGAGAACGTCACCGAATGTCTCGGGGGCGCGCAGGACATCTCCGACTCCGACCTGGCCGGCCGGTACGAGACGGCCTGCGATCCGCGGCTCAACACCCAGCAGAGTCTGGAGTTGGCGTTCCTGGTCGCGGAGATGCTGCGCGACTAGCGTTCTAGCGGCCGAAGAACAGTCCGTCGAGGTTGCTGCCGAGCGTCCACGCGCCGGCGGCGATCAAGGCCGTCAACGTCAGGACGGCGACCACCCAGAACACCGTCATGCGCTTGCCGCGCTGGCGCGCCCACTCGAACTCGTCGAGTTCGATGCCCGCGAACCGCTCGGGGGCGCGGCGTGATCGGGCGGCGTCCGGGGGCCGCGCGAACGCGCGGGTGTGGGTGACCCGAGGCGGCGCCAGGTTGGGCACGTCGTCCGGCATCGCGGCCGGGGCCACCCGGTCGGTCGCCTGGTCGGTGGCGGGCTCGAGGCCGACCCTGTCGTGGTACGCCGTCGCCGCGGCGTGCCCCGCCGAGTTGCGGGGTGCCGGCACTCGGAACGCGGGGAGGCCCAGTTCGTCGACGATGGCGTCGAGTTCGGTGCCCATGTCCTGGGCGTCGGCGAACCGGTCGGCCGGGTTGCGTGCGGTGGCACACCGCACCAGATCGTCGAATTGCCGTGGTACGCCGGCGATCGCCGCGCTCGGCGGGGGCACGTCGTGATCCATCCGCTGATAGGCGACGGCCAGCGGGCTGTCACCGGCGAACGGCGTGACGCCGGTGAGCAGTTCGTAGGCGAGGATCCCGACGGCGTAGACGTCGCTGCGAGGTCCCGCGTCGCCCGTGCCGACCTGTTCGGGAGACAGGTACGCGGCGGTGCCGAGAATCACGCTGGTGGAGGTGATCTTGGCCTCGGCGACGGCGCGCACCAGCCCGAAGTCCGCGATCTTGACGTCGCCGTCGTCGGAGATCAGCACGTTCTCGGGTTTGACGTCGCGGTGCACCAGGCCCGCCCGGTGGGCGACCGCCAGCCCGGTCAGCACCGGCGCCAGCACGGCGGCCACCGCGTGCGGTGGCATGGGGCCGCGTTCGCGGAGCAGCTCCCGCAACGTGCCGCCCTCGACCAGCTCCATGACCAGGAACGGGTGCGCGCCGTCGATGCCCTGGTCGTAGACCGCGACCAGGCCGGGGTCCTTCAGGCGGGCGACCGCGCGGGCCTCGCGCTGAAAGCGGGCGAGGAACTGCTGATCCCCGGAATAGCGCGCGTCCATCACCTTCAACGCCACGGGACGGTCCAGGCGGACGTCCAGGCCGCGATACACCGTCGACATGCCGCCCGTGGCGATCGGGGTGTCGACGCGGTACCGCCCGTCCAGGACGACGCCGACCAGCGGGTCGACGGGGATGCCGTCTGCCCGCCGCGCCGGCGCCCGTTGGTGGCTTGTGTCCACGCGATGCATCCTAGACTCGCATCCGTGAGCGCCATTCCCGCCGCCGAGGACGTCCTGGACCCCGACGAGGCCGTCTACGACCTCCGTCAGGTGGCAACGCTGCTGTCCATCCCGGTCACGAAGGTGCACCAGCACCTCAAGGACCGGCATCTGCTCGGGGTGCGCCGTGACGGTGCCATCGTGGTGCCCAAGGCGTTCTTCGACGAGTCGGGTCACCTGGCCAAGGCGTTGCCCGGGCTGCTGGTCGTGCTGCACGACGGCGGCTACCGCGAAACCGAGATCGTGCGTTGGCTGTTCACTCCCGATCCGTCGCTGACGATCTCACGCGACGGCGGCGGTGCGCCCGTGGCCAACGCCCGGCCCGTCGACGCGCTGCACTCGCATCAGGCACGCGAGGTGCTGCGGCGCGCGCAGGCCATGGCGTACTGAGTGTGGCGTACTGAGCGTGGCCTACTGAGCGCCCACCGCGGGCGTGCCCCGCTCGGGTGCCTTGGCCAGGTAGTACCAGGCGCCCACCGCGCACGCGGTGGCCAGCAGGACGTGGATCCACGAGTACATGCCGTGGGAGCCATCGGGCTTGAAGATCACCATGATCCACGTCGAGAACCCGGCGATGAGCGCGGTCGCCGAACGAGTCTGCGCCAGCGCCGACATGACCGCCAGCGGCCACGTGTAGTACCAGGGCAGCGCCGCGGGTACGAACAGGCAGACCACCAGCATGGCCAGCGCGATGCCCGTCAGTGCCTCCCGGTCGGTGTGCCGGAATCGCCACCACAGCAGGGGAAGTGAGATCGCGATGATCGCGATGCCGATGATGCGGGTGACCTCGAGCACCGCGTAGAAGTTCACCGGGATGAGCAACCCGCCGACGGCGTTGATGACGTTCGCGGCGGCCGTGGGGATGGTCAACCAGTTGATGATCTTCACCGAACCGGCGAGCGCGGTGAGCCAGCCCAGACCGACGCCCGCCATCAGCGACACGACCGCGAAGACCGCCACGAAGATCAGCGCCGACGCGACGGTGGCCACCGCGAACGCCCGGACCGGGGACAGCGAGCGGCGCCGACGCAGTCGGTGCACCCACATCCACACCATGAACGGCAGCGCCAGGCCTGCGGTGGCCTTGACCGCCACCGCCAGCGCCACCAGCGACACCCCCCACGCCGGTCGGTCGGCGAGCGTCAGCGCGATGCCCGCCATCATCAGCCCCACCATGAGCATCTCGTTGTGCACACCGCCCATCAGGTGGATGATCACCAGCGGGTTGAGGGCGCAGATCCACAGGGCCGCAGCCGGATCGGCGCCGATGCGGCGTGCCACGCGGGGCGCCGCCCACAGCAGCAGCACCAGCCCGGGCAGCATCGACAACCGCAGCAGCATGGTCCCCGCGACGACGTGTTCGCCGACGACCAGCGTGACGAACTTGGCCACCATGATGAACGCGGGACCGTACGGGGCGGTGGTCGTGGTCCAGATGGGACTGACGTTGTCCAGCAACGAGTTCACGTTCTCGACCGGGCCCACGACGTACGGGTCCAGCCCGTCGCGCAGCAGGGCCCCCTGCGCCAGATAGGAGTAGGTGTCGCGGCTGAACACCGGGACGCTCAACAGCAGTGGCGCCAGCCAGAACCCCGCCGTCGCCACCATCGTGTATTCGGTTGCGCTGCGGTGGATCACGCGTCGACCCAGCCACAACCACGACGCCAACATGAGCGCCACGCCGGTCCACAGCAGGATCGACGACACCACCAGCCCGTGCCCGAACCGCAGCCACGACAGGTGCAGTGACTCCAGCAGCGGATCGTGCAGACGGGTGCTGCCGGCGCCCAGTCCACCGAGGGTGATCAGGCAGGCCCCCAGGAAACCCAGCAGCGCCGGGCGTGCCTCGGGTGACCTGGTGAAGTCGAGCAGCCGGCCCGGTCCGGTCCTGCGGTCGGCTGCGGTCGCGGGTGACGTCGGGGTGGCCATGGTGGGTGCGCCGTCGCTCACGCGGACCGGTTGGACGCCAATCTGGCGAGTTCAGCCAGGCCCACCTTGGCGTCGTCGTGAATGGGCGCGGTGGCCAGCACGTCGAGGCCGTGCTCGGTGAGTTCGCGGATGTGGGTCTCGACCGCGGCCAACGCGCCCACCGACTCGATGACGTCGCACAGTCGACGCACCTGTTCGTCGCTCAGGTCGGTGCCGACGGAGGCCCTCAGCAGCTTCGCGGCGGCGGCGTCGGTGCGGTCGGCCCGCTCCAGCGCCTCGGCGAGCAACACCGTGCGCTTGCCCGATCGCAGGTCGTCAAGCGAGGGTTTACCGGTGACGGCCGGATCGCCGAACACGCCGAGGACGTCGTCGCGCAGCTGGAAGGCCACGCCGAAGTCGGTCCCCAGTTCGTGGAAGATGGCCTGCACGTCCGGTCGGTCGGCGGCCGCGGCGGCGCCGAACTGCAGCGGCCGCGACACCGTGTACGACGCGGTCTTGTAGGTGTTGACGTTCATGGCCGAGGCGACGGTCTCGGCACGGCTCGCCTCGGCGGCGATGTCGAGGTACTGCCCGCCGAGGACCTCGGTGCGGATGTCGGACCACACCCGGTGCACCCGGCGGTAGGCCTCGGGGGACAGGTCCGCCATCGCGATCACGTCGTCGGCCCACACCAGCGACAGATCACCCATCAGGATGGCCGTCGACAGGCCGAACTGTTCTGGGCTGCCGTGCCAGTCGCGCGTGCGATGCGTCTCGGCGAACACGCGGTGCACCGTCGGCAGTCCCCGGCGCGTCGCGGAGGCGTCGATCACGTCGTCGTGCACCAGCGCACAGGCATGCAGGAGTTCGAGCGCGCCGAACAGTCGCAGCCGGTCGGCGGGCAGTGGGTCGGCCGTGACGTCGCCGCCGGCTTCACCGTCGACCACGGCGCGCCAACCCCAATAGGCGAACAGCGGGCGCACGCGCTTGCCGCCGCGCAGCACGAATTCCTCCAGCCCCGCGATCATCTCGGCGTAGTCGGCGCCGATGTAGGAGGCCGCGGCGCGGCGCTCGCGCAGGTAGTTCCGCAGTTCGTCGGTGACCGCCGCGGCGAGTTCGACGGCCGACGGTGCCGCTGCATCCACGCTCAGCGGACGCCCCTTTCCCTTACCCCACGTGCCCATGACCTTGCCATCGTCCTGCAGCGTAGAGCCTCGGTGCGGGTGCGGGGCAAGTCCGGCGCGCTGACGCACGCCTTACGGTCGCGGGTCGCCTGCCTGGCCGGGGACCGGGCTGCGGTCGCGGCTCAGCCACGCGAGCGTGCCGATGATGCCTGCGACGACGAACGAGCCGACGGTGAGCCAGATCGCCGCGCCGGTGAACGAGCGAGCGCTGGGGTCGGTGTAGCGGGCTTGGGCGTTCATGGTCGTGACGACGCCGGGCTTGAGCTTCCACTCGACCATGTCCGAAGACACCTGATCGCCGTTTGTGGAGGTGACCTCACCGGGAAACGACACGGTCATCGACACGTCGGCGTCGGCGTCGTTGAGCGACGTCAGGTCGACGCGGCCCTCCAGGATCACCAGGTCGCCGGCGCGCCGCAGCGACACGTCGACCCCCGCCGCGTCCCGGTTCATGCCGGCCAGCTGGGGCAGTTCGGCGAACGTGAGGTCGGAGAACACGGCCTGGGATCCCACGTAGTCGTCGCGCTCGTAGCTCGACACCGAGATCTTGTTGCTGAACGGCAGCGAGTTCAGCAGCTGTGGGCCCTTGTCGTCGGCGTCACGCGGCTTGGCCGCGGCGATGATCTGCCCGGACACCCGGTCGTCGGGGGACACCGTGATGGAGGCGCGGACGCGGACGCAGCCGGCCGCGAGCGGCACGATCACGCACAACAGCAGCAGCGCCACCAGCCGCTGACTGCGCCTGCGGCGGTGGGGCCGGCGCGACGTCCGGCCGGGGCGCGTTCCCAGGAGCACCCGGTCATCGTGCCAGACGCTAGAGCGGAAGTGCGCGCCCGAGGATGGCAAACGGGCGAGGGTCGCCCGCGAAGTGGTAACCCCTGATCACGTCGGTGAATCCCAGTCGCCGGTAGAGCCGCCAGGCGCGGTTGGCCTCGCCGTTGATCTCCGGCGTCGACAGCAGCACGTGCGATTCGGTGCGATCGGACAGCAGCCTGCGGATCAGCGCCTCGCCCAGGCCGCGGCCCTGCGCGCCGGGATGGATGTGCAGTTCGGTGAGTTCGAAGTAACCGTTCATGAGTTCGGCGATGCGATCGGAGGCGGTGCCGCCGCGCTGCAGTCCCGCCACCACCTGCTGCTGCCACCACTGGTCGGGCGCGCCGCAGTAGCCGTAGGCAATGCCCAGCAGGGGAGCCGACCCGAGGGTGGCCGCATCCGGCACCGCGGCGGGATCCTCCAGCCGCACCGCGGCGGGATCCTCCAGCCGCACCGCGGCGGGATCCTCCAGCCGCACCGCGGCGACCGCCTTCCACCCCCGCCGCCGCGTGTGCTCCAGCCACATCGACGCCCGCTGATCCTCGGTGCCCCGCGGATAACGCATCGCCTCGACGTAGACGGACAGCGCGTCGCCGAGCCTGCGTTGCATGTCGGCCGCCGACAGGTCGATCAGGAACGTCGCCAACCTTGGGTGTCCTTCTGAAGCTGAGTGTTCGGTCGAGGCCATTATCGGGCCACCGGTCGCGGCGACTGCAACGTCACACCGGGTGGCGCCACCGGGTGCGCCTGCGTGGCCGTACAATCGACGACGAACTAGGTGGTACGGCTCAGATTGACCTCGTATCATGAGAGTTGGGTGTCCGCGACGGCGGGCACGCACGACGTTATACGACTCGGGCGATCGACACGGCCGCGGCAACTTTGGGAGGCACGGATGCCACTCTCCGATCATGAGCAGCGCATGCTCGACCAGATCGAGAGCGCTCTGTATGCCGAGGACCCGAAGTTCGCGTCGAGCGTGCGCGGCGGCACCCTCCGGGCGCCGTCGACGCGGCGTCGGATTCAGGGCGGCGTGCTGTTCCTGCTCGGCCTCGCCCTGCTGATCGCAGGCATCGCGCTGAAGGCCACGTGGATCGGCAGCTTGCCGGTCATGTCCGTCGTCGGATTCATCGTGATGTTCGGCGGCGTGGTGTTCGCGATCACCGGGCCGCGGGTCCTTCGTGGTGGCGACAAGTCCGCGCCGGAGCCGGGCGCGGCCCGCTCGCGCAAGGCCAAGGGCGGCTCCGGGGGCTCGTTCACCAGCCGCATGGAAGATCGGTTCCGCCGCCGCTTCGACGAGTGACCGGTTTCCGGTACCAGGGGTAGTTCCTTCGGGAGCTACCCCTTTTTCACGTGCGCGGCAGGTGCCGTGACGGCATCGAGAGGCGACACGCCGAGACGCGCCGCGCCCTGGCGCGCCGCGGGCGGATGCCCCACCCGCACCCGCCCCGCGCCCGCTCTCCCCACGCGGGCCCACCCGAGGCCCCCCACTTCGCCCCACCGCAGGTAGAAGGCGCGACGAGCGGGGATTTCCTGGTCCGAGGGTCGTCGACACGGCCGCAAGGGTCGACGAATTCGCGGCGATGATGGGGTTTGGTGGGGAGTGCCCGCGACTTTCGATCGCGAGGTGGCGCGAAGTGGGGGATTGTGGGGTAAAGTGGCGGACATCGGAGCGACTGGGGCTCCGGACGGCAGGGAGGTGTCGAGATGTTTCTCGGCACCTACACGCCAAAGCTCGACGACAAGGGGCGGCTGACGCTGCCCGCCAAGTTCCGCGACGCGCTGGCAGGGGGGTTGATGGTCACCAAGAGTCAAGATCACAGCCTGGCCGTCTACCCCCGCGCCGAATTCGAGGCGCTCGCAGGACGGTTGACGCAGGCGTCACGGAGCAATCCGGAGGCCAGGGCCTACCTGCGCAACCTCGCCGCCGCCACCGACGAGCAGCATCCGGACGCGCAGGGCCGGATCACGCTCACCGCCGACCACCGGCGCTACGCGAACCTCACCAAGGAATGCGTGGTCATCGGCTCGATCACCTACCTGGAGATCTGGGACGCCCAAGCCTGGCAGGAATACCAGGCGGCCCACGAAGAGAACTTCTCCGCGGCCAGCGATGAAACCCTGCGCGACATCATCTGACCCGACCAACCAGCCGGCCGCGCCGGTCCGTGCCCCGTGGCCCCTGTCCGAACCGACCCTGACGTACTTCCCCGACGCCAGGTTCGCGCTCTCGGACAGGGACCTCGGGGCAGGGACGCCCCGGCCCATCCACGGAAGGGGTGACGCAGTGGCCGACGCCGAACAGCCCGCCGCCCCCCACGTGCCGGTGCTGCTGGACCGCTGCGTCGAACTCCTGCTGCCCGCGCTGACCCGGCATCATCCCGACGGCTCCGGCGCCGTGCTCGTCGACGCCACGTTGGGCGCCGGCGGACACGCCGAACGCTTCCTCACCCAGTTGCCCGGGCTGCGTCTCGTCGGCCTGGACCGCGACCCCACCGCACTGCAGCTGGCCGGCGCCCGCCTGGCGCCGTTCGGCGACCGGGTGACGCTGGTCCGCACGCGCTACGACGGCTACTGGGCCGATCGCGCCGAGCCGGAGGTCGACGGCGTGCTGTTCGACCTGGGCGTCTCGTCGATGCAGCTGGATCGGGCCGAGCGTGGGTTCTCCTACGCCCAGGACGCCCCGCTGGACATGCGGATGGATCCCGATGCGCCGCTGACCGCCGCCGACGTGGTCAACACCTACAGCGAACGGGATCTCGCGCGGGTACTGCGCGAGTACGGCGACGAGCGGTTCGCCACGCGCATCGCCGCCGAGATCGGCCGCAGGCGCGCCCGGCAACCGTTGCGCACGACCGCCGAACTGGTCGAGGTGCTGTACGCGGCCATCCCCGCCGCCACCCGCCGCACGGGCGGTCATCCCGGCAAGAGGACGTTCCAGGCCCTGCGCACCGTCGTCAACGCCGAACTGGACTCGCTGCGGGAGGCGCTGCCCGCGGCGCTCGACGCACTGGCCGTCGGCGGCCGCATCGTCGTGATGGCCTACCAGTCGTTGGAGGACAAGATCGTCAAGACGCTGTTCGCCGCTGCGACGGCGTCGCGGTCGCCGGAGGGGCTGCCCGTCGAACTGCCCGGCCACGGCCCGGCGTTCCGCGCGCTGACCCGCGGTGCCGAGAAGGCCGACGACGCCGAGATCGAGACCAACCCCCGCAGCGCCTCGGTGCGCCTGCGGGCTCTGGAAAAGCTTGTCGGAAGGGAGGGTTCGTGATGGGGAAGCGCAAGGAAGCGATGCGTCGCGGCGACGATCGGCGGCGTGCGGGGCGCGACGGCGCGCCGGCACGCCCGGCCGCGGAGGCCCCGGCCCGCGGCCGTCGGCCGCTGCGCGACCAGCGTCCGGCCCGCGGCAAGGGCAAGGCCTCCGGACCCGCCACCAGCCCGTTCCCGCGGCCGACGGAGACCCACGCCCGGCCCAAGAACACCGCGCAGGCCAAGGCGCGTGCCAAGGCTCGCAAGGCCAAGGCGCCCAAGGTCGTTCGGCTACCGCTGCGGGAACGCCTGCTCATCAAGCTGTCGTCGGTCGAGCTGAACCCGCGCCACCTGGTCAGCCGGGTCCCGTTCGTGGTGCTGGTGATCGGGGCGATCGGCTTCGGGCTCGGCATGACCCTCTGGCTCTCGACCGACGCCGCCGAGCGGTCCTACCAGCTCGGCCACGCCCGAGAGGTCAATCAGGCCCTGGCCCAACAGAAGGAGGCCCTCGAGCGTGACGTGCTCGAGGCGCAGGCGGCCCCCGCATTGGCGGAATCGGCCCGCAAGTTGGGCATGATCCCGTCGAAGGACACCGCCCATCTCGTCCAGGACCCGTCCGGCACGTGGGTCGTGGTCGGCACGCCCAAGCCCGCCGAGGGCGTCCCACCGCCGCCGCTGAACAGCCCGCTGCCCGAGCAGGGGCCGCCGCCCCCGCCGGCGCCGCCGGCACCGCGCGTCGTCGACCCGCGGGAGACCGTGGTGCGGCTGCCGGACCGGACCGGCCAGCTGGTGCCCGGAACCCCGACGGTGCCCGGGATCCCGACGGTCGCCGGGGTTCCGACACAGCCCGGAGTCCCGACACAGCCCGGAGTCCCGACACAGCCCGGAGCCCCGCAGGTGCTGGCAGCCCCCGCGCTGCCGACCGCCCCGGCGCTGCCGAACGCCGCCGCGGTCGCCGGCGCGCCCGAGGTGCCCACCATGGTCACCGCGCCGGTGGTCCCG